>NZ_JAWRXV010000028.1:0-138792 GCF_046534875.1 Paraburkholderia sp. SIMBA_054
TCGGTGGGCGAGTAGATCGCGATCACCATCATGAACGCCTGCGACTTCTTCTGCACCTGCACGCCCTGGTTGGTGACGGACTGCGGCAGTTGCGGCAGCGCGAGGTTCACGCGGTTCTGCACGTCGACCTGGGCGAGTTCGGGGTTGGTGCCGATCTGAAAGTACGCGTTGATCGTCAGGTTGCCCGTCGAGGAACTCGACGAACTCATGTAGATCATGTTGTCCGCGCCGTTGACCTGCTGCTCGATCGGCGCGGCGACGTTGTTGGCGACCACGTCGGCGCTCGCGCCCGGGTAGGTGGCGGAGATCGTGATCTGCGGCGGGGTGATGTCGGGGTACTGCGCGGTGGGCAGCGCGAGCATGCACAGCGCGCCGCCCAGCGTGATGACGATCGAGATGACCGACGCGAAGATCGGCCGGTCGATGCAGAAGTGGGAGATGTTCATCGGGTCGGGGTGCGCCGGATGGCGTCGGTCGTCATCGGGTCATCGGGCCGGTCATGGGCTCGGGCGCGTTGCGCTGCCGCCCGCTGGCGCTTGCGTCTGCGCCAGCGTGGCGGCGGGCGCGGACGCTGCGGCGGCGCTCGCCGCAGGCGGCGCAGAGGTGGGCGTGGCCGGCGTGCCTGGCGCCGCACTCACCACCTTGATCTGCGCATCCGACGACACGCGGATCGCACCATCGACCACCACGCGCTCGCCCGCCTTCAGCCCTTCGTTGACGAACCAGTCGTCGCCGTGCCAGTCACCGACGTCGACCACGCGCTGATGCGGCTTCGAGTCCTGGTCGAGCACCCACACGAAGTGGCTCTTCGCGCCCTGCAGCACCGCGCGCTGCGGCACCAGCACCGCATTGGGCCGCACCGCACCCGAGACCTTCGCGCGCACGAACTGGCCGGGCCTGAGCGTGCCCTTCGGATTGGCGAACGTGGCGCGCACGAGGAAGGTGCCCGTCTCCTGGCTGAATGCGGGGTTCGTGAAGTCGATGCGGCCCTTCTGCGGATAGACCGAGCCGTCGGCCTGGATGACCGTCACGTCGAACTGGTTGTCGGGCGGAAAGCGCAGCAGGCCCTTCGCGACCTGATCGCGGTAGCGCAGCAGTTCGTTCTCGGAGATGCTGAAGTTCACCCACATCGGGTCGAGCTGGTAGACGTAGGTGAGCAGCCCCGACTGGTTCGGCGTCACATAGCTGCCGTCCTGCACGCGCGCGAAGCTCGATAACCCCAGGAGCGGCGAGCGGATCGTGCAGTAGCTCAGGTTCAGTTCGGCCGTACGCACCTCGCCCTGCGCGGCGATCACGGCGGCTTCGGCGGCTTTCTCGTTGCCCGTGGCGTCGTCGAGGTCCTTCTTGCTCAACGCGTTCTGCGCGGCCAGCGGAATCACGCGGGCGAGGTTCTGCTTCGTCACGAGTAACCGTGCCTGCTGCTGCGCGAGCGCGCCTTTGGCGGACTGCAGCGCGGCCTCGAAGGGCTTCCTGTCCATCACGAACAGCACTTGGCCTTCCTTGACGAGCGTGCCTTCCGTGTACATGCGCCGCTCGAGAAAGCCGTCGACGCGCGCACGGATTTCCACCTCGCGCGAACTCTGCGTCTGCGCGGTAAACTCGAAATCGACGGGCGTTTCCTGCTGCCGCACCGTGACGACGGTGACTTCGACGGCCGGGCGTGGGGGGGCGGTGGGGGCTTTCTTGCAGGCGGTGAGGCACAGCACGGACGCGAGCACCGCCCCCAGCGGCCAGCGTGACGCACGTGCCGCAGCGCCGCCCCTATGCAGCACGGCAGCCCGACCCGTCCCGGACATGCCCACGTACGATCGACCATTCATCTCGCGGCTCCCTTCGATCGACATGTCATTGCGCCGTATAGCCGCGTCCCGTCATGCAGGCGGCGACCGCGCGGTTCCAGGTAGCCATCTGCTGCGATGCCTGCTGTTGCGTGGCCTGCTGTTGTTCCTGAGCAGCGGCAGCCTGACGGCGTTGCCGCGCGCCGCCCGCCATCGTGCCCACGATTGCGCCCGCCGCAGCGCCTTTGCCTGCGTCGCCCGCAATCGCACCGATCGCAGCGCCGCCTGCCGCACCGCGTGCCGCGCCGCCGAGGCGCTGACCGGACGGCCCCGGCGGCGGCGGCTGATTCGCAGCGTTCTGCGCGAGCGCGGCAGGATTGACGCCCGTGTTCTGCGTCGCCCAACTGTGGCACTGCGCCGTGTCGTTAGACTGCTTCTGCTGGCTCTGGCCTTTGGCGGGATAGAAGATAGGTTGTTGTGCCGCTGCTGCATCTGCCAGCAGCAACGTCGTAGCGAAAATCAGCGTCTTTCTAAAAGCTCGTTTCATCATGAATCTTTCCAAGCGGTACGGTTGCGTCCGTCGCGCTTATTGCGCGCATCGCGCGGCGGACAAATCCAGATGCGCGTCACCTGGCCTGGTGAGTCCGATGCGTCGAGTGTGGAATCGGGCCAGGTCGAAAACAATTGGACCTTGGTCCAATAAGCCGTTCGGGGCAATGATCTTGCGCAAGCACACAGGCTCGCTCCTGTGCCGGACTGTTCTGTCGGGGAAGCGGCCGCTGCGTCATAGCGGCGCAGCGATGCCGAGCACGGCACACACTGCCCTGATGAAGAGCACGTCGTTGAAGGGCTTGCGCAGATAGGCCTTCGCGCCCGCCGCGAGCGCGGCCTCGCGCACACCGGCGTCGTCGTGGGCGGTGATGAATATAACGGGCAGGGTGCTGCCGGCCAGCCGGCGCTGCACCTCGATCCCGTTGGCGCCGGGCATCTGCACGTCGAGGATCGCGCAGTCGGGACGATACGAAGGCGTGGCCGACAGCACGTAGAGAAACTCGTCGCCACTCGTGTACGTATCGGCCGCAATCCCGACGGAGCGCAACAGACGCCTGATCGCCCTGCTCACCGACGCATCGTCGTCGACCACAACGACGAATGGTTTGTCTGTGCCCATTCTGATTAGCCTATTGAGCCGAGACGTCCACGCAAACGGTGCGTCGACGTCTCAGCAATAGACTATGAGACTGTGGGCGTCGGTGGTATTGGACCTTGGTCCCGTATCCGGCCGGAGGCTGGCTTGCGCGCATCGGCGGAGGAATCCGTGCGCGGCGGCTCGGGTAAATGGTTCGCCGGGTAGGCGTGGTTGGCGGGGTTAGCGACGGCTACCTTGTCGGCGATGCGCACCAGCTCTGCGAGCGAACCGGCTTCCATCTTCTGCATCACGCGCGCGCGATGCGCCTTGACGGTTTTCTCGACCGTGCCGAGTTCGCAGGCCACCTGCTTGTTCAGGCGGCCGAGCACGACGAGATTCATCACTTCGCGCTCGCGTACTGTCAGGCGTCCGACACGGCTGCGCAATTCTTCCAGTTCGTGGATCGACTTCGATACTTCGATGGAACGCGCGAGCGCCAGGTCGATCGCGCCCAACAGGTCGTCGTCGCGAACGGGCTTGGTGAGGAAATCGGTCGCGCCGGCCTTGATTGCGCCGACCGTCATCGCGATGTCGCCGTAGCCCGTCAGAAAGACGATGGGCAGACGCGCATCGAGCTCGCGCTGCAACTCGAGTCCGCTCAGATCGGGCAATTGCACGTCGAGTACGACGCAAGCGGGCGTGCGCTCGCCACACGCATGCTCGAGGAATTCGCGCGCCGAACCGTACGCCTCGACCTCATGACCCGCCGAGCGGACGAGCCGCGTGAGCGCGCGGCGCACGGACGAGTCGTCGTCGACGACGTAGACGAGCCCGGCTGCTTCGTTCATGACGCCGCCTGCGCAACGCCAGCGTTGCTCACATCGCGCGATGCGGGCAGCGCAACATAGAACGTCATGCCCTGGTCGAAATTGTTCTCGGCCCACAGGCGGCCGCCGTGGATCTGCACGATCGAGCGGCTGATCGACAGCCCGAGGCCCAGGCCTTGCGGCTTCGACGTGACGAACGGCATGAAGATGCATTCGAGCTTGTCTGCCGTCTGTCCATGTCCACGGTCGCGCACGGCGATGCGCACCCCGCCTTCGCTGTCCGGTCGCGCAAAGAGCGCCACCGCGCGATCGGACGAGCTGCACTCGCTGACGGCATCGAATGCGTTGAGCAGCAGGTTGAGTAGCACCTGCTGCAGTTGCACCTTGTCGCCGCGCACGGGCGGCAAGCCATCGTCGATCACGTGCGACACGTGGATGCCCCGCGCGACGGCGTCGCCATGCACGAGCAGCGCGACGTCGCGCAGCAATCCGCCGACATCGAGACTCGTCAGTTGCTGCTGCTCTTCCTTTTTCACGAAAGCGCGCATCCGGCGGATCACTTCGCTCGCGCGGCCGCTGTCATCGACGATGTCCTTCAGGATGTCGCGCACTTCGGCAAGGTCGATCGGCGACTGATCCATGAAGCGCTGCGCAGCCTGGCCGTTGCTGAGAATCGCCGTCAGAGGTTGGTTCAGTTCGTGCGCAAGCGATGCGGCGAGTTCGCCCATCGTCGATATGCGCGTCAGGTGCGCCAGTTCCCGGCGATTGCGTTCGAGTTCGAAGCGCTCCGTCATGTCGGTGATGAACGCGACAGTCGCGATGCGCCCTTCATAACGGATCGCGCTCGTGGCGATTTCGGCGGGAAACTCACTGCCGTCGCGGCGGCGCGCACGCAGACTGCGCGTTCCGGCCGGGCGGCCCGGATGGGCGGTGCCTGCGCGGTGCTCGTGCGAAAGCGCCGGCGCAACGAGGCCGACACATGCGCCTGCCAGCACGCCTCGCCGATAGTCGAAGAGACGTTCGGCCTGCGCATTGGCGAGGACGATCACGCCATGTTCGTCGAACACGACGGACGCCACAGGCAGGCATTCGATTACATCCGCGAGTTCGTTCATCGCGCCGTGCCGTCGGTGCGCGAACGTGAAAAAGGCGCTTGCGCCTTGCATGGTTTTACTGCGCGCAATTGGATTCATCACGCGATTGAGCATCATCGATACAGACACGCCATTGCGCATATGCACGGACGCCCCGGCGCGTTCCGGCGCGACGCGGCGCGGGTGCAGCGACCACCAGACAACGATTGCAGCCACCGCGACTGTCAAAGCAGAAATAGCGATGTGCATGGCTTACCGTTCCTCAAGACGTTCGCACTCGAACTGCCGTGACCACGTGCGCGCGCCTTCGTTGTTGTTAGCAACGCAACCGGGCGACGGCGCGGGAATCGGGCGCGCGACGCCTCTGCCTCTACGCATGAAACCGTGACAACGTCTTGTTGTGATGCATCTCGTCGACCGACGAGTTTAATGATCTGCCGCAAACAAAAGACAATGAAATCGCCGTTGACAAACCACTCGATTCTTCATATGGACTGCGAATATTTAATATCATTTTTAGTCAATTATCGCGGCCGATTCTTCACTCTTCCGCACCAATGGGAGGAAAAAAATGCAACTTCATCCTATGCAGAAAGTAAGCCTTAGTAAAGGTTCACGGCGGTTCTTAACGAAAAACTACTTGCGGTCGTCAGTTATCGCATTGGCTTCGTAGGGCAATGCTTATTGAAGCATGCGTTTTAATGACAGGGATTGATGCGCAACCCGAAATGATCGAAGGTTTATCTGAATATCTCGGGCTGCTTTGGGACCCCTTGGGATCTCACGTGGGGGCTGGAGGTCATGCAAAATCGGACGGGCCTTGCGTTGGAACGCCCGGCGGCGGGTCGTCGTCCCCTATGGGCTCGGCCGGATCCTTATCGTCCGTCTTTGGCTTTTCGGGCAATGGCTGATCGAGGCCTGGCTCGACGGGCGTGGGGATCGCATCGCCGATCGGCTTGCTGAGTTCGTTCGGCGGAATTTCGGCCGGATCTCTAGGCTCGGTGTTCTCTTCTCCCTTGGGTTTCGTCATCGTGGACTCCATCCTGTTGACAGATGGTCCCTATCGCGCAACAACCATACCAATGGAACTGTGCGCAAGCGTTCGAAGAATAGTCAGACGCCCGCAACGCCCGGGTGACACTCGATGTGCGGGAGAACATGCGCTAAAGCGCCGTGTGCAAAGACGAAACGGAAAAGGCGGGAAGACGCGTGTGTAACGCGAATGCATTGTAAATTGCGACGCCCGACCTCGCGTATTGGCGAGGTCAGCAATGCCGACGCTTTAAAAGCCGCACAAACGAAAACAGGCCCCGAAGGGCCTGTTTCGCTTTGCATCTGGCGGAAAGGGTGGGATTCGAACCCACGGTACAGCATAACTGTACACCGGATTTCGAGTCCGGCGCATTCGACCACTCTGCCACCTTTCCAGATTCTTTGACTTACCAACAAAGTGGTCTTGTCGCGTCACACTAAGCGGGTCGCTGCTTGCGTGAGACAAAGATTATAGAACACCTGTTTTTTAATTCCAAGCCCTTTTTCGCAGAAACTTGAAGAGGACTTGGATCGATCTGAAGCGGCCACTTCGCTCAGGACGCCGCCTTCACTTCGAGGCGTTCGATGCCACCCAGATACGGACGCAACGCCGCCGGCACCGTCACGGAGCCGTCAGCGTTCTGGAAGTTCTCCAGCACCGCGACGAGCGTCCGGCCGACCGCCAAACCCGAACCGTTGAGCGTATGCACGAGCTCGGGCTTGTTCTGCGCGTTGCGGAAGCGGGCCTGCATCCGGCGCGCCTGGAACGCTTCCGTGTTCGAGCAGCTCGAGATCTCGCGATACGTGTTCTGCGCCGGCAACCACACTTCGAGGTCATAGGTCTTCGTCGCCGAAAAGCCCATGTCGCCCGTGCACAGCGTGATCACGCGATACGGCAGTTCGAGCTTCTGCAGGATCGTCTCCGCGTGGGTGACCATCTGCTCGAGCGCGTCATACGACGTGTCTGGCGCAACGACCTGCACCATCTCGACCTTGTCGAACTGATGCTGACGGATCATGCCGCGTGTGTCGCGGCCGTACGAGCCTGCTTCCGAGCGGAAACACGGCGAATGCGCGGTGAGCTTGATGGGCAGTTCGTTTGCATCGACGATGCTCTCGCGCACCGTGTTCGTCAGCGAGATTTCCGACGTCGAGATCAGATACTGCGTGACCATGTTTTCGCCACCGCCCTTTTCGACACGGAACATGTCGTCGGCGAACTTGGGCAACTGGCCCGTGCCGAACAGGATTTCAGGATTG
This sequence comes from Paraburkholderia sp. SIMBA_054, assembly GCF_046534875.1. Taxonomy (NCBI): domain Bacteria; kingdom Pseudomonadati; phylum Pseudomonadota; class Betaproteobacteria; order Burkholderiales; family Burkholderiaceae; genus Paraburkholderia; species Paraburkholderia sp. SIMBA_054. The sequence goes on from NZ_JAWRXV010000028.1 coordinate 7,121, forward strand.
ACGATGTACGGCGTGTAGATTTCCGTATAGCCGTGCTGCTGCGTGTGCGTGTCGATCATGAACTGCGCAAGCGCACGGTGCAGACGCGCGATCTGTCCGCGCAACATCGTGAAGCGCGCGCCCGACAGCTTCGCGCCCGTTTCGAAATCGAGGCCGAGCGGCGTGCCGACGTCGACGTGATCCTTCACCTCGAAGTCGAACTGGCGCGGCGTGCCCCAACGGCGCACTTCCACATTGCCCGCTTCGTCGTTGCCGACGGGAACGCTTTCGTGCGGCAGGTTCGGCACGCCGAGCAGCAGGTCGGACAGACGCTTCTGGATGTCTTCGAGCTGCACCGCCGACGCCTTCATCTCGTCGCCGAGTCCGCCCACTTCGGCCATCACCGCCGACGTGTCCTCGCCCCGCCCTTTCATCCCGCCGATCTGCTTCGACAGACTATTGCGCTTCGCCTGCAGCTCTTCGGTACGGGTCTGGATGGCGCGGCGTTCGGCTTCGAGCGCGGAGAAAGCCGCGACGTCGAGGGTGTAGCCGCGATCGGCGAGGCGTTTCGCGACGCCGTCGATGTCTTTGCGCAGCAGCTGGATGTCAAGCATGGGAAGGGGCGACAGTTCGTTGTGTGAATGGGCGATTTTAGCGCACCGGCGCGGCTGGCCGGCGGCATTGTCGGGTCAGGCGCAACGCGCGGCTCAGCTTTTCTTGCGGTTCTCGCTGCGCCATTGCGCATCGAGGTCGGCAAGACGCGACAGCTTTTCGCCGATCTTGCCTTCGAGCCCGCGCGGCGTCGGCTGATACCAGTTTGGATCGCGCATGCCGTCGGGCAGATAGGTTTCGCCCGCGGCATAGGCGTCGGGTTCGTCGTGCGCGTAGCGGTACTCGTGGCCGTAGCCGAGTTCCTTCATCAGTTTCGTCGGCGCGTTGCGCAGATGGACGGGCACGGCGCGCGACTGGTCCTTGCCGACGAAGCTGCGCGCCTGGTTGTACGCGTTGTAGCCCGCGTTCGACTTCGGCGCGACAGCCAGATAGATGACCGCCTGCGCGAGCGCCAGCTCACCTTCGGGCGTGCCGAGGCGTTCGTAGGTTTCGGCGGCGTCGAGCGCGATGCGCGCGGCGCGTGGATCGGCGAGGCCGATGTCTTCCCACGCCATCCGCACGAGACGCCGCGACAGGTAGCGCGCGTCGGCGCCGCCGTCGAGCATCCGGCAGAACCAGTACAGCGCGCCGTCCGGATTGCTGCCGCGCACCGACTTGTGCAAGGCGCTAATCTGGTCGTAGAACGCGTCGCCGCCTTTATCGAAGCGGCGCAGGTTTTCCGACAGCGCGCTGGCGAGCAGTTCACCGTCCAGTTCCGTCTTCTTCTGCCGCGCCGCCGCGCGCGCGACGATTTCCATATTGTTCAGCAGCTTGCGGCCGTCGCCGTCGGCGGAACCGATCAAGGCGTCGCGCGCTTCGTCGGTGAAGGTGTAGCCGCCCAGTTCCTTCTGCGCGCGGTCAAGCAGCTCGCGCTGCTCGTCGGCATCGAGGCCCTTGAGCACGTAGACGGCCGCCCGCGACAGCAACGCGCTATTCACCTCGAACGATGGATTTTCCGTCGTCGCGCCGACGAACACGAACAGTCCCGACTCGACGTGCGGCAAGAATGCGTCTTGCTGGCTCTTGTTGAAGCGATGTACTTCGTCGACGAACACGAGCGTCTGATGGCCGTTGGCGCGATGTATCTGCGCGGTTTCAACGGCTTCGCGGATGTCCTTCACGCCCGACAGCACCGCCGACAACGCGATGAACTGTGCGTCGAACGCATCCGCCATCAGCCGCGCGAGCGTGGTCTTGCCGACGCCCGGCGGGCCCCAGAGGATCATCGAGTGCGCTTCGCCGGACTCGAACGCGACGCGCAGCGGCTTGTTCGGGCCGAGCAGATGCTTTTGCCCGATGACATCGTCGATGGTGCGGGGCCGCAGGCGCTCGGCGAGCGGAACATTGGCGCGGGTTTCTTCGAACATGGCGTTTTGGGGATAATCTCGGCTTTTCGGGTATAAACCGTCACGATGCACAGAATGCAGCACCGGCCGCGCGACGGCTTGGCCCTGAACGGCATGCAACCGCGCGAAACCGTCATCCGGCGGGCTGCGGCGCATGCAGAGTTGTGCATTATGACAGCCGCCGCGCGGCGAGGCCCGCGGCAAACGTTATAGGCTGTTTCTGATGAGCGGTCCGCAAGACGCGTACCGCACGAGCCGGACAAGAAGGCCGAACGCACGCACGGCCGACACGACAACGACAGACAGGAAAATTTCGATGGTTCAGGATCCAATCGCCGGCGAGGCCGGTTCGACCTACGCGCCGCTCAAGCCGGTACCGGACTCGCGCCGCGCGTTCAAGACGGGCGACGCATTCGCGCTGTGGTTTTCGCTCGGCATCGGGCTGCTGGTCGCGCAGGCGGGCGCGCTACTGGTGCCGGGCCTGTCGCTGCCGCATGCGTTGCTGGCGATCCTGATCGGCAGCGTGATCGGCGTCGTGCTGCTCGCGCTCGCGGGCGTGATCGGCACGGACACGGGGCTTGCCGCGATGTCGTCGCTGCGCCCGACGCTCGGCGTGCGCGGCGCGTCGATTCCCGCCGTGCTGAACATGATCCAGCTGGTCGGCTGGGGATCGTTCGAAGTGATCGTGATGCGAGATTCCGCCGATGCGCTGTCGAAACAGGCGTTCGGCTTTTCGGCGCCGCTCGTCTGGACGCTGATTTTCGGCGTGCTGGCCACACTGCTCGCGATCAGCGGCCCGCTTTCGTTCGTGCGGCGCTTTCTGCGCTCGTGGGGGATCTGGCTGCTGCTCGCGGGCGCCGCGTGGCTCACCTACGCCGTTCTTGCGCAGCACGATCTCGGCGCGCTGATGCGCCGTCCGGGCAATGGCGAGATGTCGTTCGGCGGCGCAGTGGATCTGGTTGTCGCGATGCCGCTGTCGTGGCTGCCGCTGATCGCCGATTACACGCGCTTCGGCCGCAAGCCGGGCGAGACGTTCCGCGGCACGATTCTCGGCTACGGCATTGCGAATATCTGGTTCTACGCGCTCGGCGCGGTGTATGGCCTGGCGGCGGGGGGCGGCGATGCGCTGCTGACGACGGCGCTCGCACAAGCGGGCGGCGGCCTCGCGCTGCTGCTGGTGCTGATCGATGAGATCGACAACGCATTCGCCGACGTGCATTCGGCGGCTGTCTCGACGGGTACGTTCTGGACGCGCGCGAGCGTGCCGCTTTTGTCCGCCGCATTCGGCGCGCTGTGCACGTTGATCGCGCTGGTCGTGCCGATGGCGAAGTACCAGAACTTCCTGCTGCTGATCGGTTCGGTGTTCGCGCCGCTGTTCGGCGTGGTGCTGGTCGATCATTTCATCGTGCGCAAGCGTCGAATCGAAGCCGCCGCGCTCGCCGATACGCAAGGCCGCTACGGCTTCTCGGGCGGCTGGCATGTGAGCGCGTTCATCGCGTGGGCGGTCGGCATCGCCGCGTATCAGGCGATCAACCAGTGGCTGCCGAATCTCGGCGCGACGCTGCCCGCGCTGGTCATCGGCGCGGTCTGTTATCTCGCGCTGGTGTCGGGGCGCAAGCAGGCTTACGCGTAAACGCGTTGCTCCTTCAGGCCGGCGTGCGCTCGCACGCCGGCCACTGCTCGAGCGCGATCCTCACGCGCTCTATCACTTCTTCCCAATCGCCTGGCTGAGTCTGATGGAACAGACGCGTGCGCGGATACCACGGCGTATCGTCACGCTCATGCAGCCAGCGCCAGCAACCGTCGTAGCGCGACAGAATCCACGTCGGCTTGTTCAGTGCGCCCGCCAGATGCGCGATCGACGTATCGACGGTAATCACGAGGTCCAGTTGCTTGATGATCGCCGCCGTGTCGGCGAAATCCTGCACGTCGTGCATCGGATCGAACGGACGCAGTTCCGGCGGCAGCGTGTCGATTTGCGGCTGCGTCGTCGTGCCCTTTTGCAGGCTGATGAACGTGATGCCTGGCACGCGCAGCAAGGGCAAATAGGCGCGGGCATCTAGAGAACGGCGACGGTCGACCGCGTTGGTAGCCGGTTGATCGGGGTGCGGATCGCCGGCCCACACGAGCCCTACCTTGACTTCGCCGTCGGGCAAACGCCCTTTCCATTTCGCCGCACGCGCCGGCGGTACCCGCAGGTAAGGCGTCGCGCCCGGAATCGTCGCGAGCGTCGTGCCCAGACGATGCGGCAGGCTCATCGTCAGACATACAAAATCGTGCGACGGAATGTCATGTTCATCGTCCAGCGGAATGCACGCGTCCACGCCTTCGATCGTCTCGAACACACTCTGCAGCACGGGCGAACACGCGATGCTCAGCTTCGCAAGCCCACGCGCCTTGAGCATCGGCAGATAGCGGCAGAACTGGAGGCTGTCACCGTGCCCTTGCTCGGGCCACACGAGCAACGACTTGCCCGCGAGCGGCTCGCCTTGCCAGATCGGACAATCGACGGGTGGCGGAGCGACCTTGCGCTGCGGCCACGCGGGATCGTAGCGGGTTTCGAACAGAGCCCATCCTTCTTCCAGGCGTCCCACGTTGAGCAGCAGATGCGCGAGGTTGATTTTCACCTCGAAGTAATCAGGCTGAAGCGCGAGCGCCAGGCGGTACGAGGCTTCTGCTTCGACGAAACGATGCTGCATCTTGAGCACGACGCCGAGGTTGAAATGTGCGTTGACGTCGTTCCGATTGGCGGCAAGTGCGCTGTTGTATGCAGCCTCCGCTTCGGGAAGACGCATCTGATTCTGGTACAGCACGCCAAGATTCATGTAGGTATTGCCGTCACCAGGCTGAAGTTCGAGCGCGTGCAGATAGGCGGATTCTGACTCGTGCAGGCGGCCGAGTTCTGCATAGAGCCGCCCGAGGTTCACATAAGCGCCCACGTGCTTCGGCGAGATGGTCAGCGCGTTGCGATAGCACGCCTCGGCTTCGTCCACACGGCCCAATTCCTTGAGCACGACGCCGAGGTTGTTGTACGCATCGCAGTAATCCGGCTGGATGGCGATCGCGCGACGCCAATAGGTCTGTGCATCATGCAGACGATCCAGCGACAAGCAGTCATGCGGCGGCCAGATTGAGAACTTGCGCGTCAGCCGACTGCGCTCTCAACAGCGGTTCGAGCAACGCCAACGCTTCGTTGAAATCGGCTTTACCGTACAGCGAGACTGCGACTGAAAAGCGATCGACTGTGGCGTCGAGATTCTGAAAATCGCCGAACATAACTTGACCCTGCAAGAGACTGATTGGGATAAAAGACTCACGGGCGCGCGTTTTTGACGATTTATCCAAAAATTCTGGTTGAAAACGCGCCAGAACCCCTTGCAGCCTACCGTTGCGGGCAGTCAGTCTCTAGCTCACTAGTCTTAAAATTACCGTCGCGACGCCCAATTGCGACGCGCGGCGATCAGAAATGAAAACGCCCATAACAGACGTTATGGGCGTTTTCTGGGCGATTCCGCGAACCGCCCCCTGCACGCTGTATGCGGCGCCATGCAGGCGCCTGAAAGATGGATGACTTACCGCGTCGCCGGCCGATACTCGACGCCCGGCAGCACACACAGCAGTTCATACGCGAGATTCGCGCCGAGCAGCGCCGTCGTGCCGAACGGATCGTACGGCGGCGCGACTTCCACCAGATCGCAGCCGACGATATTCAGGCCGCGCGCGCCGCGAATGATTTCGAGCGCCTGCGGCACCGTCAGACCCGCGATCTCCGGCGTGCCTGTGCCCGGCGCGAAAGCAGGATCGATCCCGTCGATATCGAACGTGATGTAGACGGGGCCGTCGCCCATCTGCTCACGTACGCGCGACATCAGCGGCGCCAGCGACTGATTCCAGCACGCCTCGGCCTGCACGACCTGGAAGCCCTGATCGCGGCACCAGTCGAAATCTTCCGCCGCGTAACCCGTACCGCGCAGACCGATCTGCACCACGCGATCGCAATCCAGCAAGCCCTCTTCGACCGCGCGACGGAACGGCGTACCGTGCGCGATCTTCTCGCCCATCATCGTGTCATTGACGTCCGCGTGCGCGTCGACGTGAATCAGACCGACCTTGCCGTACTTGCGATGAATCGCGCGCAGGATCGGCAGCGCGATCGTGTGATCGCCGCCCAGCGTGATCGGTTTCGCGCCGTGTTGGAGGATTTCGTCGTAAGCGCGCTCAATCCGGCCGATCGAATCCAGCAGGTTATACGGATTGATCGCAACGTCTCCGATATCGGCCACGCGCAGCGAATCGAATGGCGCGGCGCGCGTCGCCATGTTGTACGGGCGCAGCAGCACCGATTCCGCGCGAATCTGGCGCGGCCCGAAGCGCGCGCCCGTGCGGTTCGACGTCCCCAGATCGAACGGCACGCCGACGAAGCACACGTCGAGCCCTTCCGCCGATCCGACATTCGGCAGCCGCATCATGGTGGCGATCCCGCCGCAGCGCGGCATCGCGTTGCCCGACAACGGCTGCGGCCGCTCAGTGAGGTCCGGGGAAATGAAATTGGAGGAAGTATTCATCGTGGTTCGCCAATGAAAAGCACAACATCTTGATAAAGCGTTCAATCCAGCCGCCGCAAAGCGCGCGACGCCGGGGCATATCTTATTTTTGTGCAGTTCCGGCGAAGATAAAATGCCAACAGAAAAAACTTCACATCGATTCGCACCGATGTATCCTGCCGCATGTTCTCCCAACTCACCGATCTAGACCTTCGCCTGATCCGCGTGTTCCTCGCCATTGTGGACGCGGGCGGCGTTTCGCCTGCACAGGCTACCTTGAATGTAGGTCAATCCACGATCAGCACCCAACTATCGACGCTCGAAACCCGCTTGGGTTACCGGCTATGCGAGCGCGGCCGCAGCGGATTTAGCCTGACCGCGCGAGGCGAACAGTTTGTCGAAGCGGCGCGCGCGCTGCTTTCTGCCGTCGATGCGTTCGGCGCGCAAGCGCGAAATGTCGGACGAAAACTGGTCGGGACGCTCGGAATCGGGATGATCGGACACACGCCCGTGTCGGAAAGTGCGCGAATCAGCGATGCAATCGCGCGCTTTCGCGCCCGGGACGAATCTGTACGCTTCTCAATTCTCGTGCGCTCGCCAGGTGAGCTCGAAGAATTGCTGCTGAGCGGACGGATTCAGATCGGCATCGGATATTTCTGGCATCGCGTGCCGTCACTTGAATACACGGAGATTTTTTCCGAGGAACAGTTAGCGTATTGCGCGAAGGGGCATCCGCTCTTCGCCCAGGCAGGCAATGTCTCGCCCGCCGACGCTGCCCAGCATGAATGGGCGTGGCGCAGCTATCCGCTGCCCGAAGCCGAAGCGTCGACCACGCCGCACAACGTCACCGCGGTCGCCGACAACATGGAAGCCGTCGCGATGCTCGTGCTGTCGGGTCATCACCTCGGCTATCTGCCGGGGCACTTCGCCGCGCCGTATGTGAAGGAAGGTTTGCTCGCCGCGCTGAACCCGCAGCAGATGGGCTACCGCGTCGCGTTTCACATGGTCACGCGCATGCGGCAGCATCGGACGGAAATCGTCGATGCGTTTATCGACGATATGAAGGCCGCGCATCCGTCGCCCGGCCTTCAGGCATGAACGAGGCGTTTAGCCGTTGATTACGTCGGCGCCCTTCGGCACCGTGAACTTGAATGCGTCGGCGGGCAGCGGCGGGTTCTTCTGAATGTTCGAGAATTTCAGCAGCGTCACGTTGCCGAACACGTCGTGCAGTTCCATCGCTTCGAGGTTGCCGTCGCGAAAGCCGATGCCCACGCGCTGGAACTGCGTGTCCTTCGACTTCGGAATCAGTTCGAGCCAGTCGATGCCCGCCTTCACGCCCGCGTCCTTCAGCGTGAAGTTCTTGTCGAGATCGTTGCTGCCGAACAGGATCGCGGCCGGACTCGCGCCGAGCGCGCCGCCCAGCTTGCGCACCGTCACCTGGTTCAGGTCTTTGTCGTAGACGTAGAGCTTGTCGCCGTCGGCCTGGAGCAGTTGCGCGTACGGCTTCTCATACGCCCAGATGAACTTGCCCGGACGCGCGAACGTGAACGTGCCGCTCGACACCTTGTTCTGCGTCGCGTTTTGCGTCGACAGCACGCCGCTCGCCTGTTGCTGCGCGTTGCTCCGTGCGCGCACTTCCGTCTGCACGAATTCACCGCGCGCCGCATGCACTTGCGACACGAACTGCTTAAGTTGATCCGTGCCGCCTGCGAACGCATGCGACGCGACAAGCATCGATGCGCCGAAAGCCAGCGTTCGCATCAGACTGCCAAGACGGGTCTTAGACCCAACGATTTGCAGCATATTGTTTTCTCCCTTTACCGGATACGGACCGAAACGCGGAACCAAAACAGCGGCAACGCTCGACGCGTGCCGCTGTCCGTCATCAGTCGCATGAATGAAGCGTCGGAGATCAATCCGTCTCGCGCGCCGGCACCAGAATTTCGCGGTTGCCGTTCGACGACATCGCCGACACCAGCCCCGACTGCTCCATCTGTTCGAGCAGACGCGCGGCGCGGTTGTAGCCGATACGCAGATGTCGCTGCACGAGCGAGATCGACGCGCGGCGGTTCTTGACGACGATTTCGACCGCCTGATCGTACAGAGGGTCGGACTCGCCGCCGCCCGCGCCGGTTCCCGACGCGTCCGCCGAGCCTTCGTCGCCTTCGCCCGACACGCCGCCTTCGAGCAGCCCTTCGATATAGTTCGGCTCGCCCTGCTCCTTGAGCTTATCGACGACGCGATGCACTTCATCATCGGACACGAACGCGCCGTGCACGCGAACGGGCAGACCGGAACCCGGCGGCAGATACAGCATGTCGCCCATGCCCAGCAGCGACTCCGCGCCCTGTTGATCGAGAATCGTGCGCGAGTCGATCTTCGACGACACCTGGAACGCCATCCGCGTCGGCACGTTGGCCTTGATGAGACCGGTGATGACGTCGACGGACGGACGCTGCGTTGCGAGAATCAGATGGATACCCGCCGCGCGCGCTTTCTGTGCGATACGCGCGATCAGTTCTTCAACCTTCTTGCCGACCACCATCATCAGGTCAGCCAGTTCGTCGATCACGACGACGATATGCGGCAGACGCGACAGCGGTTCAGGTTCGTCCGGTGTGAGGCTGAACGGATTAGGAAGCTTCTCTTCGCGCTTGGCCGCTTCGTCGATCTTGTTGTTGAAGCCCGCGAGGTTACGCACGCCGAGCTTGCTCATCAGCTTGTAGCGGCGCTCCATTTCGGCGACGGTCCAGTTCAGCGCGTTGCCAGCCTGACGCATGTCCGTGACCACGGGACACAGCAGATGCGGAATGCCTTCGTAGACGCTCATTTCGAGCATCTTCGGATCGATCAGGATCATTCGCACCTGATCCGCGCTCGCCTTATAGAGCAGCGAGAGAATCATCGCGTTGATACCGACCGACTTGCCCGAACCCGTCGTACCCGCGACCAGCAAGTGCGGCATCTTCGCGAGGTCCGCGCACACCGGCTTGCCGCCGATGTCCTTGCCGAGACCCATCGTCAGCGGCGAGCCGGCGTCGGCATACACCGCCGAGCCGAGAATCTCCGACAACCGCACCGTCTGACGACGCTGATTCGGCAGTTCGAGCGCCATGAAATTCTTGCCCGGAATCGTCTCGACGACGCGAATCGACGTCAGCGAAAGCGAGCGCGCCAGGTCCTTCGCCAGATTCACGATCTGGCTGCCCTTCACGCCGATAGCCGGTTCGATTTCGTAACGCGTAACAACAGGACCAGGATAAGCCGCAACCACGCTCACATCGACGCCGAAATCCTTCAGCTTCTTCTCAATGAGACGCGAGGTGAATTCGAGCGTATCGGCGGAAATGGTTTCCTGCGATGCGGGCGCGGGGTCGAGCAGCGAAATGGCGGGCAGCGTGGAATCACCGGGCAGGCTGTCGAACAGCGGCACCTGGCGTTCTTTCTCGACGCGCTCCGATTTCTCCGGCTTCGTCACAGGCGGCACGATCACGACGGGCTCGTGTTCTTCGCTCTTCACGCGGCTCTGTACGACCTTGCCTTCACGCTTCACGGCCGCCGCTTCGCCGAGCTTGCGGTCGCGGCCCGCTTCACGGCGCAGCTTGGCCAGCGTGACACCATTGATGATCGAATCGCCGACCTTCTCGCACACCGACAGCCACGAGAAACGGAAGTACAGCGACAAGCCGATACCCAGCGCGATCAGCAGCGCCAGCGTGCCGCCCGTGAATCCGAGCGCATGCGAGACGCCCTTCGCAACCGCCTCGCCGATCACGCCGCCCGGCGCGCGCGGCAACTGCACTTTCAGCGACCACATGCGCAGCGCTTCGATGCCATCGCACGCGAGCAGCACCAGTACGAACGCGAACACGTCCGCGAGCCAGCTGTGGTCGCGCGGCGCGTCTTCGTCCGGTTCTTCGTGATGCGTGATGCGCTTGTAATTCGCCGAAATGCGGCGCGCGATCAGCACGATCCACCACCAGGCGGACAGGCCGAAAAGCAGAAGGAAAATGTCGGAGGTCCAGGCGCCGACGCGGCCGGCCCAGTTCGAGATGTGATCGACCTGCGCCGCGTGCGTCCAGCTTGGGTCGCGGCGGCTGTAACTGATCAGCGCCATCACGAGGAAAACGCCGAGCGCCACCTGAAGAATCCAGCGGATTTCGGTGAAAAGGCGCGACATGCGATGAGGCAATGCCTGCGCGTTCGCGGAATAGGGAGCTTTTGCCATTGAGCCTGTTGCGTGTGCGGCCTGCAGCGGTTTCAGGTTCCGGTTCGGTTCCCGTTGCCCTTCAATTCACCGTCGGAACCGATCCAGGCGCCGACGAGTTGACCCGAAGCCTGCCGGCAAGCCGCCTGTCGTTCGTCGGCGACTATTGTAAACGCACTGTTGCGTGCAAGGCTGTAAATGACAGTAACGTTGGCCGAACGGCCAGGAATGTCGTAATTCCCATACGTTTTTTGGCAAAACACGGGCGTTTTTGGCCGGTTTTGGTGCTGAAATGGGGCTTAGCCGGGCTTTACGCGTTTGTCAGCGGCTATCGGTTTCATCGTAAAGCTTCATGAAGCAGCCGCCTGCCCTGCCCTTTATAATACGGCGCTGATACCCAACTAACGTGTCAAGCAGGTTTTCCGGCTCGACGCCAGTACCGCCGGTCATGGCAGCCGATGTTTCGCCGCCGACCGACGCTTTTTACGGATTTCGATCATGCCAGCTTCCCCGACCAAACACGCGAAGGTTCTGATTCTCGGTTCCGGCCCTGCCGGCTACACGGCGGCCGTCTATGCGGCGCGCGCCAATCTGTCGCCCGTGCTCGTCACGGGCCTCGCGCAAGGCGGCCAGTTGATGACCACGACGGACGTCGAAAACTGGCCCGCCGACGGCAACGGCGTGCAAGGTCCGGAGCTGATGGCGCGCTTCCTCGAACACGCCGAGCGCTTCAACACCGAAATCATCTTCGACCACATCCACACGGCCAAGCTCGACGAAAAGCCGATCCGCCTGATCGGCGATTCCGGCGAGTACACGTGCGATTCGCTGATCATCGCGACGGGCGCGTCGGCGCAATATCTCGGCCTGCCGTCGGAAGAACTGTTCATGGGCCGCGGCGTGTCGGCATGCGCGACCTGCGACGGCTTCTTCTACAAGCAGCAGCACGTCGCCGTGGTCGGCGGCGGCAATACCGCTGTTGAAGAAGCGCTGTATCTGGCGGGCATCGCGAAGAAGGTCACGGTGGTCCACCGCCGCGACAAGTTCCGCGCCGAGCCGATCCTGATCGACCGTCTGCTGGAAAAGGAAAAGGAAGGCGTCGTCGAGATCAAGTGGAACCACACGCTCGACGAAGTGAAGGGCAATGAGGGCGGCGTCAACGGCCTGCGCATCAAGGACGTGAAGACGGGCGCGACCACCGATATCGAACTGCAAGGTCTCTTCGTCGCGATCGGCCACAAGCCGAACACGGATATCTTCGAAGGCCAGTTGGAGATGAAGAACGGCTACATCATCACGAACGGCGGTTTGACGGGCAACGCGACGGGTACGAGCGTGCCGGGCGTGTTCGCGGCTGGCGACGTGCAGGATCACGTGTACCGTCAGGCGATCACGAGCGCGGGCACGGGCTGTATGGCGGCGCTGGATGCGCAGCGTTATCTGGAAAGCATCCATGAGTCGATCGGCGAGCGCGCGATGAGCGCTGAAGCCGAGCGTTGATCGCTCTTGACGCGTCCGGGTTTGCTGGGTTGTTTCAGTAGAACGGCGGACGCGGATCGGTAGAATAGCGGCAGACACCTGCTTGCCGCGGTTGTTGAGATTCTCGATGTTCGAAGGGCTGCGGCGGAATGCCGGCGGCCCTTTTTGTTTTCTGCTCTCATTGCCCAGGTTGCTTGCGGGTGTTTGTCTGTTGTCCGCTTCGACTCATCGTCTGATCGCTATGCCTAAGAATCTGCCCCATCCGAGCGAACCGAAACGGCCGCGTATTGCGGCGGCTACTCCTGCTAATGCTGATTCGTCGGCATCGTCGGGGGCTGGTTCGGACTCGTCCTCGTCTTCGTCGAAAAAACCGTTGGTCGAGTCTGGTGCTGGGTTGGCCGGGCTTGGTGGACTACGCGATGCGCTGAAAGGCGCGTCTCAACGCGCTCAACGTCAGAAAGCTGTGGCGGCGCAAGCGTCCCGTGAGGCAGCTGCGGATGCCGATCTGTTTCGGCGTGAAATTGGCGAAGTCGCGCCGCTCGGCGCGAAACCGCGCGCGGCAGTCCCCCGCACGCCGCCGGCACCTGTTCCCGTTCAGACGAAACTCGATGAAGAAGCCGTGCTGCACGAGGCGATCTCCGATGAGTTCGATCCTGAAGTTCTGCTCGATACCGATGAGTCGCTTTCTTATTGTCGGCCGGGTGTGAGCCAGGAGATCGTTAAGAAACTTCGAAGCGGAGCCTGGATTGTGCAGGCGCAGCTCGATCTGCATGGGATGCGTCGTGAGGAAGCGCGCGAGGCGCTGTCTGAGTTCATTCGTGAGGCGAGTAAGAAAGGCTTACGGTGTCTACGCGTGATTCATGGGAAAGGGCTTGGGTCGATTGGGAAAGAGCCTGTGCTCAAAGGCAAGGTTCGCGCGTGGCTCGTGCAGAAGGAAGAAGTGATCGCGTTTTCTCAAGCTCGTGCGCATGATGGTGGTGCAGGTGCTGTGCTTGTGTTGTTGCAGCCTGGGTCGGTCGGTCCCGGGTCTTCCTCTTCGTCGTCCGGCAAAGTCTGAGAAGGCTTTTCAACGATGCATCCTCGTCTCACTTTCGCGCTTGCCATCATGGAAGCGCTGGCTATTCTCGCCTACGCAATCTCAGGGTTCATCGAAGCTCGTACGAGACGGCTCGATGCTGTTGGGACTTTTCTTGTGGCGATGGCGACGGCTTTTGGCGGTGGGACGGTTAGAGATATTTTGCTGGATCGGAGACCGTTCTATTGGGTCGAGCATCAGTGGTACGCGATTCTGATCTTTGTTCTCTCGTTCTTTGCGCCGTTTGTGCTTAAGGCTTATACGCGGGTTTTTAACGAGCGGGCTTTGCTTGTGGCGGATGCGGTTGGGCTTGGGCTGTTTAGCATTTCTGGTACTTCGCTTGCGCTCGATGCGCAGATGCCGTGGTTCGTGGCTTCGATGATGGGCGTCGCCACCGGCGTGTTCGGCGGGATTATTCGGGATGTGATTTGTAATGAAGTGCCGCTCATCCTTCGTGATTCGCGGCCGTATGCGACTTGTGCGTTGGTGGGGTGTTGGCTTTATCTGCTGCTTGATTACATCAACTTTGATACGGTCTATAGCGTGTTGATCGCGACCGGGTTTATTCTTGTGGCGCGGTTAATCACCTTTAAATTGGATGTCAGACTGCCTCACTGAGCAACACCTTCACCGTGCGTGAACAGTGCATGATCCAAAACAACTCAAGCTGCACGAGCCGAGGAACTAGTGGGTTCTCAAACCACCCCTAGTCGGCTTGAGAAATAAAAAAGGTCCCGGGAATTATCCACGGGACCTTTTCCTTGCGGCTAATTTGCTAGCGTCTGCCTTTAAGCAATCCGCTCTTCCGTCTTAGGATCAAACAGAACCGCCTTAGACACATCAAACATCAGCGCCATGTTCTGCTCAGGCAGCGGATTAGAACTCGGGTGAACGCGGCTAACGATACGCTTCCCATTAACCTGCGCAAACACCAAAGTATCCGGCCCAGTAGGCTCGATCACATCGACCTTAACGTCGATAGCTTGCAGCTTGGCGTCGTCGGCATTATGAGCATTACGCGCATCGGTGATGCGTTCAGGACGCAGACCGAGGATCACTTCCTGCCCGATATGCGACTTCACCGCGCCATCGAAGGGCAGATTCAGCACCGACCGCTTCACACCCGTATCGAGTTCCAAGCCAACACCGGAACCTTGCTCAACAACCTTACCCTGAATGAAGTTCATCGGCGGCGCACCGATAAACCCAGCAACAAAGAGGTTAGAGGGCGAGTCATAAATCTCTTGCGGCGCGCCGAACTGCTGAACGACGCCATCCTTCATGACGGCAATACGATCGCCGAGCGTCATAGCCTCGATCTGATCATGCGTCACATAAACGATAGTCGTACCCAGGCGCTGATGCAGCAGCTTGATTTCCGAGCGCATCTCAATCCGCAGCTTCGCATCGAGATTCGACAACGGTTCATCGAACAGGAACATCGCCGGGTCCCGTGCCAATGCACGGCCCATCGCAACGCGCTGACGTTGGCCACCAGACAACTGCCCCGGCTTCCGATCCAGCAAATGCTCAATCTGCAGCAGCTTCGAAACGCGAGCCACAATCTGATCCTGCTCGCTCTTCGCCACCTTGCGGATATTCAACCCGAAGGAAATATTCTCGCGCACCGTCATCGACGGATACAGCGCGTACGACTGAAACACCATCGCGATATCGCGATCTTTCGGCGACAGGTTGTTCACCGTCTTGCCGCCGATCTGAATATCGCCCTTCGTCACGGTCTCGAGACCGGCGATCATGTTGAGCAGCGTCGACTTACCGCAGCCCGAGCCGCCGACGAGAATCAGGAACTGACCGTCTTCGATGTCGATATTGACACCCTTCAGGACAGGCACCCCGTTCGGGTAGGTCTTGTACACGTCACGGATGGAAAGGCTTGCCATGCTGTGAATCCTCTAGTCTCTGTACTGCGGATACGTCGCTAGCTGGCGACGCGAGCCGAATACCGTTGAGCACCGCCGCTCACGTCAACGCGCAAGCAGCGGTCTACACAAAAATTAACCCTTCACCGCGCCCGCCGTCAGGCCGCGCACGAAATAGCGGCCGGCGATCACGTAGACGAGCAGCGTCGGCAGTGCCGCGATGATCGCGCCCGCCATGTCGACGTTGTATTCCTTCACGCCCGTCGACGTATTCACGAGGTTGTTCAGTGCCACGGTGATCGGCATCGAATCGACGCCGGAGAACACGATACCGAACAGGAAGTCATTCCAGATCTGCGTGAATTGCCAGATCAGGCACACCATGAAAATCGGCAGCGAGATCGGCATCATGATCTTCGTGAAAATCATGAAGAACCCGGCGCCGTCGATACGCGCCGCCTTCACGAGTTCAGCCGGCACGCTCACGTAGAAGTTGCGGAAGAACATCGTCGTGAACGCGATACCGTAGACCACGTGCACCAGCACCAGCCCGCCAATCGTGTTCGACAGACCGAAGTAGCCTTGCACACGTGCCATCGGCAGCAGGATGGCCTGGAACGGAATGAAGCAGCCGACCAGCAGCATCGTGAAGAACGCATCCGCGCCACGGAAACGCCAGTGCGTCAGCACATAACCGTTGAACGCGCCGATGATCGACGACAACAGCACGGCCGGGATCACCATCTTCACCGAATTGAAGAAGAACGGCTGCATGCCGTCGCAGCGCACGCCCGTACAGGCTTCGCTCCACGCCTTGATCCACGGCGCGAAGGTCCAGTGCGTCGGCGGCGTCAGCAGGTTACCCGAGCGCAGCTGGTCGATGTCCTTGAACGACGTCGACAGCATCACGTACAGCGGGAACAGGAAGTACAACGCAAACAGAATCAGCGCCGCGTAGATGACAACGCGGCTGAAGTTCATCTTAGGCTGCATTGCGCGTGCTCCTCGATTCCAGGTACATCAGCGGCACGAGCACGGCCACGACGGTCGCGAGCATCATCATCGACGACGCAGCGCCGACGCCCAGTTGCCCGCGGTTGAACGAAAACGTGTACATGAACATCGCGGGCAGCGACGACGACGTGCCGGGACCACCCGCCGTCAACGCGACCACGAGGTCGAAGGTCTTGATCGTGATGTGGCAGAGAATCAGCAGCACCGAGAAGAACACGGGCCGCATGCTCGGAATCACGATCTTGCGGTAGATAGTGGGCAGCGTCGCGCCGTCCACTTGCGCAGCCTTGAAGATCTCACTGTCCACACCGCGCAAACCAGCAAGGAACAGCGCCATCACGAAGCCCGTCGATTGCCACACGGCCGCGATCACGACGCAGAAGATCGCCTTGTCGGGGTCGCCCAGCCAGCCGAACGAGAAGCTCGTCCAGCCCCAGTCGTTCAGCACTTTCTGGAAGCCGAGATCGGGGTTCAGAATCCATTGCCATGCCGTGCCCGTCACGATGAACGACAGCGCCATCGGATACAGGAACACAGCGCGCAATGCGCCTTCGTTGCGAATCTTTTGATCAAGCAGAATCGCGAGGAACAGACCGAGGCCAACACAGACCGCGATAAACGGAATGCCGAACCAGCCAAGGTTCGCCGCTGACGTCCACCAGACGTCGTTATCGAACAGTTCAGCGTACCGGGCGAAGCCGGCGAAATCGTAACGCGGCATCAGTCGCGAAGTAGACAGCGACAGATAGCCCGTAACGAGAATAAAACCGTAGACAAAGACCAGGCTGATGAGAATGCTGGGAGACAACACCAGCTTCGGCATCCAGCGGTCGGCCAATACCGCCATCGGCGACACGCGTGCTGTTGACGCCGTGCCTTTTGCGTTTCCGCTAATAGAAGCAGTCACAACTTGACTCCTGGAACTGTGCCGTCAGGCATCAGGGGAAGACACCGGAACGGCAGAGGCGCGGTGATGCATTGCACCATGCATCGCACCATCGTCGTCCGGCGCGCATGGGTTATTAAAGCCCATGCGCGCCGGGCGTTCTGCTACAACTGTGCTACGACTGCCTTACTTGGTCTTCGCAGCCTTCGCGAGTGCAGCAACGGCGGTCTTGGAGTCCTGATTCGAGTTCATGAACTTCGTCACGACGTCCGAGATTGCGCCTGCTGCCGCGTCCGGCTGAGCCATGCCGTGAGCCAGCGACGGCACATAGCCGCCCGACTTGATAGCCGTCTGTTCATCAGCGTAGGACTTCTTCGCGCAGTCGTCGAATTTATCCATCGACACACCCAGACGAACCGGGATCGAGCCCTTGTACAGGCTGAACTGCTCCTGGAATTCCGGGCTCATGATGGTCTTCGCGAGCGCGAGCTGACCCGCCGTAGCAGCTTTCTGGCCCTTCTGCTGGAAGAACACGAACGAGTCGACGTTGAACGTGTACGACTTCTCCGTGCCCGGAACCGCTGCACAGATGTAGTCCGAACCGGACTTCTTGTTCGCGTTCGCGAACTCGCCCTTCGCCCAGTCGCCCATGAACTGCATGCCGGCCTTGCCGTTGATGACCATCGCCGTTGCCAGGTTCCAGTCACGGCCCGTGCGGCCGCTGTCGAAGTAACCCTGGATCTTGCGGACCGTGTCGAACACCTGGACCATCTTGTCCGAGGTCAGCGTCTTCTGGTCGAGGTCGACAAGCGCCTTCTTGTAGAAGTCCGCGCCTTCCGACAGCACGACGTCTTCCCACAGCGTCAGGTCTTGCCACGGCTGGCCGCCCATCGCGATCGGCTGGATGCCGGCTGCCTTCATCTTCTCGGCGACAGCGAAGAACTCGGTCCACGTGGTCGGCACCTTGCCGCCCGCCTTGTCGAGCGCTGCCTTGTTGATGTACAGCCAGTTGACGCGGTGCACCGAGAACGGCGCGGCGACGTAGTGACCGTCCGCGTGGATGATCTTGTCGATTTCCGGCGGCAGGTTCTTCTTCCAGTCACCCGCGACGGAGTCGACGTTCACCAGCACCCCTTGCGATGCCCAGTCCTGGATCAGCGGACCCTTGATCTGAGCCGCGCTCGGCGCGTTGCCCGAGATGACCTGGGTCTTCAGTGCCGTCATGGCCGCTGCGCCCGCACCGCCTGCCACCGCGAAGTCCTTCCACGTGTATCCCTGCTTCTGCAGGTCGTCCTTCAGCACGCCGACAGCCTTCGATTCGCCGCCCGAGGTCCACCAGTGCAGCACTTCAACCGATTCGGCCGCCTGTGCCGTGGCGACGCCACACATCAGACCTGCGGCGCACAGGGCGCCCATGATCGCACGGAATTTCATTGCTTATCTCCTCCAGACACCTGAACTTAAAAACGAGTGGCCCCTGATGTCACCAGGGTGTGATGGTTGGTCAAACAGGCAATGCGATGGACGGTCGAGCGTCGGGCAGGCACATGGTGATGTGGTTGTGCCAGCGTGCCGAGGTCGGCCGCGTGACGCTCAAGAGATGAGTGATTTGCGATGCAAGAACTGTCTCCTCTTTTGATTTTTGCCTGCTCCGCCTTCTGACTGCGGCGCGTTGCAGACTCGAGGTGGTCCGCGCACGTCATTCAATGAAAACGCCTGTCTCCGTCATGCTGCGCCGCGCTCAAAGGGCACTCTGGCGCATGCCGGAACGCGTTGTCCGTTAACATGCAGGGAAGCTACGTTCACCCGCGAAAAGGCGCTTGTTCACAAGCCCCGCACGCTTTTTTCATCGAATTCACGTTACCTCTTGATTTGGATTGTAGTTAAACTACAATTCAGTGTCAAAAAATATTTTATTGGACTACGGGCGTCTTACAGGCCCATCAGATATCCCACGGAGACGCATGCAAACCGACTCTAGCTTCACCTTCGTTCTCTTCGGCGGAACTGGCGATCTGTCGATGCGCAAGATTCTTCCGGCTCTGTATGAAGCGCACCGTGCAGGCATGCTCGCGGCGAGCGGCAAGATCGTTGCCGTCGCGCGTCATGAGGAAGACCGTGCGGGTTATCTGCAATGGGTCAATGAGCACGTGAAGGCGCATGTCGCGAAGAGCGGCATCGATGAAGGCGCGTGGGCGAGCTTTGTCGACCGCATCGAGTATGTGAAGCTCGATCTCGGCAAGGCCGAAGACTTCGTAAAGCTGCGCGATGCGCTTCAGGATCACGCCGGTACGCGCGTGTTCTATCTCGCCACAGGCCCGTCGCTGTTCGTCCCGATCTGCCATGCGCTCGCGTCCGTGGGTTTGAACGAGAACGCGCGCATTGTGCTGGAAAAGCCGCTTGGCTACGATCTGCGTTCGTCGAACGCGATCAACGACGCCGTCGGCGAGATCTTCGCCGAAGAGCAGATCTACCGTATCGACCACTATCTCGGCAAAGAGCCCGTGCAGAACCTGCTGGCGCTGCGCTTCGGCAATGCGCTGTTCGAGCCGCTGTGGCGGCGCGAGTGGGTCGAGAGCATCCAGATCACGATTGCGGAAGAACTCGGCGTCGAAGCGCGCGGCGACTTCTACGACAATACGGGCGCGTTGCGCGACATGGTGCAGAACCATTTGCTGCAACTGCTTTCGATCGTCGCGATGGAACCGCCGCATTCGATGGATTCGGATTCCGTCCGCGATGAAAAGCTGCGCGTGCTGCGCGCATTGAAGCCGATCGATCCGCGCGATATCAGCAAGGTCGCCGTGCGCGGCCAGTATCACGCGGGCGTCATTCGCGGCACGTCCGTGCCCGCGTATGCGACGGAATCCGGCGTGAAGACGGACAGCGCGACGGAAACGTTTGTCGCGCTGAAGGTCGAGATCGAAAACTGGCGCTGGGCGGGCGTGCCGTTCTTCCTGCGCACGGGCAAGCGTCTTGCCGACCGCGTCGCGGAGATCGTCGTCAACTTCCGCGCCGTGCCGCATTCGGCGCTCGGCGCGTCGGCGTTGCGCGCGGGTGCGAACCGTCTGGTGATCCGCCTGCAGCCGAACGAAATGATTCGCCTCTATTGCCTCGCGAAGAAGCCGGGCGAAGGGATGAACCTGTCGAGCGTCCACCTCGATCTCGCCTTCGACCAGTTCTTCAAGGAAGGCCAGATGGAGGCGTATCAACGTCTGCTGCTCGACGTGATCAATGGGCGCCTTGCCCTCTTCGTGCGACGCGACGAACAGGAAGCGGCATGGAAATGGGTCGAGCCAATCCTCAACGAATGGGCCGCGTCGGGCAAGCCGAAGCCTTACGCGGCGGGCACGTGGGGACCGGCCGCCGCGAGCGCGATGCTCGCGCAGCACGGCACCTGCTGGCTCGAAGAAGAGAATTGAACCGACGCGAATGGACGTTTGAGCGGCGCGTTTTGTTTTGTCCTGCGATGATCGATGTTTGTCTCGCAGCGCGCCGTATGAAGTATCGGTTGAACACAGCATGAATCGCCGGACCGGGCCTGGATCGCAAAGGACTGGTAGCGGCAGCAGCGGGACACGTCGACGTCGGCTTCTATCGAGAACCGCCGTCGCCCCGCAGCAATTCAGATCAAACAAAGAAAGCAGCATGGAGGAGAAGTGATCGAGCTTCACGCTTTCGACGACCCGCGCGCCCAATCCGACGCGCTGGCGAAGGCGGTCGGCGACGCGTTACATGCGTCGCTCGCCGTCCGTGCGAGCGCGACCCGCGCCCGCCCGACGACGCTTGCCGTCTCCGGCGGCACGAGTCCACGTCCGTTTCTGCAAACCCTGTCCACGCAACCGTTCGACTGGAAGCGCATCGCGGTGACGCTCGTCGACGACCGCTGGGTGTCGGAGACCGACAACGCCAGCAACGCCCGCCTCGCGCGCGAGACGCTGTTGCAGCATGCCGCGCGTGACGCTGCCTTCCTTCCGCTCGTGGATACGACGCAATCGCTCGATGCCTACGTTGCTGCGCTGAACGGCGAAGTCGCGAGCGGCGATCGTCACTTGCCCGATATCGCCGTGCTCGGCATGGGCGAAGACGGCCACACGGCATCGATTTTCGCGGACGCGCCCGAATGGGAGCACGCGATCTCGACGGCCGAGCCGTTCGTCGCCGTGCATCCCGGCGCCGCGCCGCATGCGCGCGTGAGCTGGTCGATGTCCGCCTTGAAGAAGATCGACCGGCTGTTCCTGCTGATTGCCGGTCAGAATAAGCTCGACGTGCTCAATGCCGCCGCAGCCGCCCAACAAAAAAATGCCATCTCGACGTTGGCGAACGACAAGGGAGTGAGACTCGATGTCTACTGGTGTGCAAACTAAGACTGTCCCCGCCGCGGGTCAGCACGCCGACGGACCGAGGCTGCTCGCCGACATCGGCGGCACCAACGCGCGCTTTGCGCTCGAGACGGGTCCTGGTGAAATCACGCAGGTGTTGGTCTATCCCTGTGCCGAGTATCCCGGTGTTGCAGAGGTCATCAAGAAGTATCTGAAGGACACCAAGATCGGCCGCGTGAATCATGCGGCGATCGCGATTGCGAACCCGGTCGATGGCGATCAGGTGAGTATGACCAATCACGACTGGACGTTCTCGATCGAAGCGACGCGCCGCGCGCTGGGCTTCGATACGCTGCTGGTCGTCAACGACTTCACGGCGCTGGCGATGGCGCTGCCGGGCCTCACCGATGCGCAGCGCGTGCAGGTGGGCAGCGGCTCGCGTCGTCAGAACAGCGTGATCGGCCTGCTCGGGCCGGGTACGGGCATGGGCGTGTCGGGTTTGATTCCCGCTGATGACCGCTGGATCGCACTCGGCAGCGAAGGCGGCCACGCGACGTTCGCGCCGATGGACGAGCGCGAAGACCTCGTGCTGCAGTACGCGCGCAAGAAGTGGTCGCATGTGTCGTTCGAACGCGTGGCGGCAGGCCCTGGCATCGAAGTGATCTATCGCGCGCTGGCCCAACGCGATAAGAAGCGTGTGCCCGCGACGCTCGAAGTATCCGAGATCGTCAAGAAAGGTCTTGATGGCGACGCGCTCGCGGCTGAAGCGATCGACGTGTTCTGCGGCATTCTCGGCACGTTCGCCGGCAATATTGCGGTGACGCTTGGGGCGTTAGGCGGCATCTATATCGGTGGCGGCGTCGTGCCGCGTCTGGGAGAAGTGTTCGCGCGGTCGTCGTTCCGTCAGCGCTTCGAGGCGAAGGGCCGCTTCGAGGCGTATCTGAAGAACGTGCCGACGTATGTGATCACGGCGGAATATCCGGCGTTTCTCGGCGTGTCGGCGATTCTCGCGGAGCAGTTGTCGAATCGCGCGGGCGGCAGTTCGTCGGCGGTGTTCGAGCGCATTCGCCAGATGCGCGATGCGCTGACGCCTGCTGAGCGGCGCGTCGCGGATCTCGCGTTGAATCATCCTCGTTCGATCATCAACGATCCGATCGTCGATATCGCGCGCAAGGCCGATGTGAGCCAGCCGACGGTGATCCGCTTCTGCCGTTCACTGGGCTGCCAGGGCTTGTCCGATTTCAAGCTGAAGCTGGCGACGGGTTTGACGGGTACGATTCCCGTCTCGCACAGCCAGGTTCATCTCGGCGATACGGCGACGGACTTCGGCGCGAAGGTGCTGGACAACACGGTGTCGGCGATTTTGCAGTTGCGCGAGCATCTGAACTTCGAGCAGGTCGAGTCGGCGATCGATCTGCTGAACAGCGCGCGGCGCATCGAGTTCTATGGTCTCGGCAATTCGAACATCGTCGCTCAGGATGCGCATTACAAGTTCTTCCGGTTTGGTATTCCGACTATTGCCTACGGCGATCTGTATATGCAGGCGGCGTCGGCTGCATTGCTCGGGAAGGGTGATGTGATCGTCGCGGTTTCGAAGTCCGGGCGGGCGCCGGAACTGTTGCGCGTGCTGGAAGTGGCGATGCAGGCGGGTGCGAAGGTGATCGCGATTACATCGAGTAATACGCCGTTGGCGAAGCGCGCGACTGTCGCGCTCGAAACCGATCATATCGAGATTCGCGAGTCACAGCTGTCGATGATTTCGCGGGTTCTGCATCTGTTGATGATCGATATTCTTGCGGTTGGGGTTGCTATTCGACGGGCTGCGCCGGCTTCTGAGGTCAGCGCTGCTGTGACTAAGGCCCGCAAGGGCTCCGATGATGATACGTCGGCTGTGCTCGACTGGCTTAGTCATGGGGCGGCTGCGTCGCCGCGGGATTGAGTTTTTTTTGGGGTTTTTGCCTGCGGCGCTGGGGGTTTGTTGTTGGGGTTTTCGCGGCGCGGGCGGTTGGTCTTTTGTTGCTTTAGCGCGGGTGTTCCGCTGTGCGCTCTTGTGGCGCGAGCGTTGCGCTTTGTGGGTTTGCCTTTGCGATGGTATCCGCGAGATGATGTTTGCTGCGCAAGCGGTTTGGTCTTTTTGCTTCTGCGCTGGCATCCGCGCTTTGCCTTCGTGCTTCATGCGTCGCCCCTGTGCGGGGCGGCACCTACTTTTCTTTGCCGCCGCAAAGAAAAGTAGGCAAAAGAAAGCGGCTAACACCGCCAACTCTTCTTCCTGCCTGAGGGCCCCCAACCGGTCCCTTACTTCACACGGCAATCTGCTTGTTCCGCGCTCGTTGCCAACGCTCCAAGCCAGCACATCACCCGCTTCACACACCCGCGTCGCAGCATGCCATACCAGATATTCCACTGCCGCCCAGGTGGCAAACTGTGTGTAGGCCCTTGTGCTCCACACGCCTCACTTCGGACGGATAGCGCACGCATGCCACGTTGTAAGAGCGCTACCCTATACGACGCGACAACCTACACATAGTTTGCCACCTGGGCGGCACATACCATTCGCTGCCGCTAGCCCGTGCACGGGTATTCGAAGCGGGTGAGGCACTCATTCGGAGCGTTGGCAACATGCGCTGAACGGAGACGCCGCCGTGTGAAGCGTAAGACCCGTTGGGGGCCCTCAGGCAAGAACAAATGTTGGCGGTGTTAGCCGCTTTCTTTTGCCTACTTTTCTTTGCGGCGGCAAAGAAAAGTAGGTGCCGCCCCGCACAGGGGCGACGCTTGAAGCACGAAGGCATAACGCGGATGCCAGCTCAAAGGCGCCCGAACAACCAAAACCGCCTGCGCAGCAAACACCGTAACCCGGACGCCAGCGCCGAGCCAAACCCACAAAAACCAACGCCCGCGCCGCGAAAACGAAAACATTAATGCCGCGGATGCCACCTCAAAACCAACGCTCGCCCAACAAAACACAACGACCCCGCGACAGCAATCGTCACCCCCATCCCTTGCGGCGACCCGTCATGCCAGAGCCCAACGGCGAAGCTAGACAAAGCCCCAAGCGCAAGCTGCATAGCCCCAAACACAGCCGCCGCCGCGCCGGCATTACGCGGATAGCGATGCATGAGATCGGTCGTGCAATTAGCCGACAGCACCCCGACCACGCCGACCACAAAGAACAGTCCAGCAACGATCGACCACAATCCGCCCCACCCTGTCAGACACATCAGCGCAACGAACAGCGACGCAACGAAGCTGATGGTCGCGGCCGCAGAGATAATAGGCAAAGGCCCAGTGCGCCCAACAACACGCGTGTTGATGAAATTCCCCAGCATGATGCCGACAATGTTCAGCCCGAACAGAAACCCATAGTGCTGCGCGGACACATGAAAGTACTCGATATAAACGAACGGCGTGGCCGTGATGTACGCGAACATCGACGCGAACGCCATGCCGCCGCACAGCATGTGCCCCCACGTGACAGGGTCCTTCAACAGCGTGCCGTACGCGCCAAATGATTGCAGCACCGCGCCGTGTGCACGCTTCTCACGAGGCCAGGTCTCAGGAACGCGCAAGAACGCGGTAACAGCGCAGACCGCGCCAAAAATCGTCAGCGCGATGAACACGACGCGCCAGCCTCCGAGCAACAGCAACTGCCCACCAATCAAAGGCGCAAGCAACGGCCCGATCGACGTGACGATAGCGAGCATAGACAAAACGCGAGCCGCGTCGCTTGGTCCGTGCGCATCGCGGGCAATCGCGCGCGCCAGCACCGATGCCGCGCCCGCGCCAAGCGCCTGAAGGAAGCGGAACGTAATGAGCGCACCAATCGACAGCGACAGCGTGCAGGCAATCGTCGCAAGCGTGTACATGATGATGCCGCCGAGCAGCACGGGCCGCCGCCCATACGCATCGGACATCGGACCATACAGCAACATGCCGACGGAGAAACCGAGCATGAAACTGGTCAGCGTGCTCTGCGCGGCACCGACGCTGACGCTGAACGCCTGCGTGATCGACGGCAGGCTGGGCAGATACATATCGATCGAAATCGGCCCGCACGCGGCAAGCGCGCCGAGTAGCAGAATCAGCCGGGCATCCGGCCGGGATCTGACGTCCTGAGACATGGAATTCCATTGAGAAGCAGCGGGCGAAGACCGGTCGATGCTGGGCCCAGCGGACCGTGCCGCGCTGCAGATACGGCCCCCGATTGTACCCGACGCCCGCCATCGCCCTGCCCGGTGTCAGCCCTCACCGGGCTTTCCTCGCCTTATCGGTTAAGCTGGCCGTCCGTTCCTTCGATACCGATTTCCGACCCAGATGACTGCCTTTCTGCTGATCTGGAGCCCGAAGAAGTGGCCATGGCCCGAGTTGCCGGACGTCGCCAAACGCGTCGCGGCCGGCGAAGCCGTCACCGATGTCTGGGGCTGCGGCTTCTCGCGCAGCATCCTGCCGGGCGACCGTGTGTTCATTCATCGCGTGACGCTGGAGCCGAAGGGCGTGTTCGCGTCGGGCTACGTGACGCGCGCGCCGTACGAAATGCCCGACGCGACTAAAAAGCGCGGCTACCGGCTGTGCGTCGATTTCGTCTACGACTATCTGGTCGACGCGCATCATGAAGTCGTGATCACGCGCGACGAATTACGCAAGCATCCGCTCTCCGTGCAGACGTGGGACGCCCAAACCTCTGGCATCTCGATCAAGCCGATGGCCGAAGGCGCGCTCGAAAAGCTGTGGATCGAACGCACCGGCAAGCGCGCGCGGCCCGTTGTCGCGCCGGTTGCGGACGCGCCCGCCAAATCGACCAAAGAGCAAGCCTCGCAAGCGTGGAACGCCGCGAATAAGGCCGCTGCCGGCAAGCGCGCGGCACGGGTCGCGATGTATTTCAGTTCGCCCAAACGCCCCAATAGCCCACCCGGCGACGGCGAAGGCAATGGCGGAGGCGACCCCGGCGACACCTGAGCGCAACGCCCGGCGTGTCGCCGCACCGGCACGGCTCGCGGCCGACCGCACACGACTCCGGTACAATTTCGAGAGGTCATTTCAGGCTCGTGCGAACGCTGCGCGCTTCGCGGCAAGCCTTTGCACCGCATCGATACCGCCCTTGTACTGCATTCGCGCCAGTCACAGCCGTCCGACGCGCGAGCCCAACCCAAGCAGGTCCAACGCTCATGTCCAGCAATCAAGAACTCTTCGACCGCGCCCAGAAAACCATTCCGGGCGGCGTCAACTCGCCCGTGCGCGCCTTCCGTTCGGTCGGCGGCACGCCGCGTTTCATCGAGCGCGCACAAGGCGCGTACTTCTGGGACGCCGAGGGCAAGCGCTATATCGACTACATCGGCTCCTGGGGACCGATGATTGTCGGCCACGTGCATCCTGAAGTGCTGGAAGCCGTGCAGCGCGTGCTAATTAACGGCTTCTCGTTCGGCGCGCCGACTGAAGCCGAAATCGAGATCGCCGAGGAAATCTGCAAGCTGGTGCCTTCGATGGAACAGGTGCGGATGGTGTCGAGCGGCACGGAAGCGACGATGAGCGCGCTGCGCCTCGCGCGCGGCTTCACGAACCGCAGCCGCATCGTCAAGTTCGAAGGCTGCTATCACGGCCACGCGGACAGCTTGCTCGTCAAAGCTGGCTCGGGCCTGCTGACGTTCGGCAACCCGACCTCGGCGGGCGTGCCCGTCGATATCGCGAAGCACACCACCGTGCTCGAATACAACAACGTCGCGGCGCTCGAAGAAGCGTTCAAGGCATTCGGCAACGAAATCGCTTCCGTGATCGTCGAGCCGGTGGCGGGCAACATGAATCTCGTGCGCGCGACGCCGGAGTTCCTCGGCGCGCTGCGGCGCCTCTGCACCGAATACGGCGCAGTGCTGATCTTCGACGAAGTGATGTGCGGTTTCCGCGTCGCGCTGGGCGGCGCGCAAGAACTGTATGGCATCACGCCGGACCTCACTTGCCTCGGCAAGGTGATCGGCGGCGGCATGCCGGCGGCGGCCTTCGGCGGACGGCGCGACATCATGGCCCATCTCGCGCCGCTGGGCGGCGTGTATCAGGCGGGCACGCTGTCGGGCAACCCCATCGCGGTCGCGGCCGGCCTCAAGACGCTGCAACTGATCCAGGCGCCGGGCTTCTACGACGCGCTGTCGCGTCAGACCACCCGCCTCGTCCAAGGTCTCACGGAAGCCGCGCGCGAAGCGAAGGTGCCGTTCGCGGCGGATTCCGTGGGCGGCATGTTCGGCCTGTATTTCTCGGAATCGGTGCCGGGCAGCTTCGCGGAAATCTCGCGCTGTGATGTGCCGCGCTTCAACACGTTCTTCCACAAAATGTTGGATGCGGGCGTGTACTTCGCGCCGTCGGCGTACGAAGCCGGTTTCGTGTCGAGCGCGCACGACGACGTAATCGTCGACGCCACCATCGAAGCCGCGCGCGGCGCATTCAAGTCGCTCGCCTGATCCACCACGACGAAACACTGAACGGATAACCCGAAGCCGATGTTTTCGCAGAACGATTTCGTCCACATGGAACGCGCGCTGGCCCTCGCCTGGCGCGGCCTGTACACGACCGACCCGAATCCGCGCGTCGGTTGCGTGCTAGTGAAGCATGGCGAGGTGATCGGCGAAGGCTACACGCAGCCCGCCGGTCACGACCACGCGGAAATCCAGGCGCTCAAGGACGCACGCAGTCGCGGCAACGATACGCGCGGCGCGACCGCCTATGTGACGCTCGAGCCGTGCAGCCACTTCGGCCGCACGCCGCCATGCGCGAACGCACTGATCGAAGCGAAGGTCGCGCGCGTGGTCGCCGCGATGGAAGATCCGAACCCGCGCGTGTCGGGACGCGGCCTGACGATGCTGCGCGACGCGGGTATTGAAGTGCGCTGCGGTCTGCTCGAAACGGAAGCACGTGAACTGAACATCGGTTTCGTTTCGCGAATGATGCGCGGCCGGCCATGGGTGCGAATGAAGGTGGCTGCATCGCTGGATGGCCGCACGGGCTTGCCGTCGGGCGAAAGCCAGTGGATCACGGGCGAAGCGGCGCGCAACGACGGGCACGCGTGGCGCGCCCGCGCGTCGGCGATCCTGACGGGCATCGGCACCGTGAAGGAAGACAATCCGCGCATGACCGTGCGCGCCGTCGATACGCCCCGCCAGCCGCATCGCGTGCTGATCGACAGCCAGCTGGAAGTTCCGCCCGAAGCGCAGATTCTGGCCGGCGCGCCGACGCTGATTTTCTGCAGCACGCTCACGCCGCTGCTCGAAGAACGCGCCGCCGTGCTGCACGACCGCGGCGCCGAGATCGTGCCGCTCGCGAACGAGAACGGCAAGGTCGATCTGCCGCGTATGCTCGAAGAACTCGCGAAGCGCGAGGTCAACGAACTCCACGTAGAGGCGGGCTACAAGCTGAACGGGTCGCTGCTGCGCGAAGGCTGCGTCGACGAGCTGCTGGTTTATCTCGCGCCGAGCCTGCTCGGCAACGACTCGATGAGCATGTTCAATCTCGCCGCGCCCGGCTCGCTGGATGCGCGCACGCAACTCGAATTTCATGCCGTGGACCGGATTGGCAGTGACGTGCGGATTCTCGCGCGCCTGCTGCCGAACCCGCCCGCGCACTGACCGCTAGATAGAGGACACGACACGATGTTTACGGGAATTGTCGCGGCAGTCGGCCGCATTGCAGCGATCAAGCCGCTCGGCAACGAGCCGGACGCCGGCGTCCGCCTGACCGTCGAAGCGGGCGGCCTCGATCTCGACGACGTGCAACTGGGCGACAGCATCGCGATCCAGGGCGCGTGCATGACCGTGATCGACAAAACGCCGGTTTCGTTCGACGTCGACGTGTCACGCGAAAGCCTGAACCGTACGGAGGGCCTCGGCGACACGGGCGAAGTGAACCTCGAAAAGGCGCTGCGCTCGCACGATCGCCTCGGCGGCCATATCGTCTCGGGCCACGTGGACGGCCTCGGCACGGTGACGCGCTTTGCGCGCGTGGGCGAATCGCACGAACTGCGCGTGCTCGCGTCCCGCGAGATCGGCAAGTATCTGGCGTACAAAGGCTCGATTACCGTGAACGGCGTGAGCCTCACCGTGAACTCGGTGACGGACCGCGACGACGGCTGCGAGTTTTCGATCAATCTGATTCCGCATACGGTTGAAGTCACCACGCTCAAGGCCTTGAAGGAAGGGACGAAGGTCAATCTGGAGATCGACCTGATCGCGCGCTACGTCGAGCGGATGCTCAACGCACCGAAGTAGTCTCGCGCGTCTCTACGCGGCTGAACATTCGTCCGGATGGTATATGCCGTTCGGACGGGCGACTTGCCGGGCGGCGTGGCGTAAAATACGCGCTTTCCCAAACTTCTCGCCAACATGACCCTCGCCTCCACCCTTGAAATCATCGCCGAGCTCAAAGCGGGCCGGATGGTGATTCTTGTCGACGAAGAAGACCGCGAAAACGAGGGCGACCTCGTCATCGCAGCGGAATTCATCACGCCTGAAGCGATCAACTTCATGGCGCGCTACGGCCGCGGCCTGATCTGTCTGACGCTTACGCAGGAACGCTGCAGGCTGCTGAACCTGCCGCTGATGACGCACCGCAACGGCACGCAGTACGGCACGGCGTTCACCGTCAGCATCGAGGCGGCCGAAGGCGTCACCACGGGCATTTCCGCGGCAGACCGCGCGCATACCATTGCCACGGCCGTGGCGGCAAACGCGCGCACCGAGGACATCGTCCAGCCGGGCCACGTGTTCCCGATCATGGCCCAGCCGGGCGGCGTGCTGGTGCGCGCGGGTCACACGGAAGCAGGCTGCGATTTCACGGCGCTCGCGGGCCTCACGCCCGCTGCCGTGATCTGCGAAGTCATCAAGGACGACGGCACGATGGCGCGCCTGCCCGACCTGCTGACGTTCGCTGAAGAGCACGGCCTGAAGATCGGCACGATCGCCGACCTCATCCACTATCGCAGCCGCACGGAATCGATCGTCGAGCGCGTCTGCGAACGGACGATGCAAACCGTGCACGGCCCGTTCCGCGCGGTGATGTATCTGGACCAGCCGAGCGGCCAGCCGCACATGGCGCTGGTGCGCGGCACGCCCACGCCGGACCGCGAAACCATGGTGCGCGTGCATGAGCCGCTCTCGGTGCTGGATCTGCTGGAAGTCGGCACGTCCACGCACTCGTGGACGCTCGACGCCGCCATGAAGGAAATTGCCGCGCGCGATCACGGCGTGATCGTGCTGCTGAACTGCGGCGACTCGAAAGAACACATGATCGACGTGTTCAAGGCATTCGACGAAAAGAGCCGGGCCGAGGCGCTCAAGCGCCGCCCGGTGGACTTCAAGACGTATGGCATCGGCGCGCAGATTTTGCGCGAACTCGGTGTCGGCAAGATGCAGGTGCTGTCGAACCCGCGCAAGCTGGGCAGCATGTCCGGCTATGGGCTCGAAGTCACCGGCTTCGTGCCGATGCCGGGCAGCGCGGCCGAAAAGCCGCAGAACTGCTGAACGCATCAACTGTTTTCACAACCAGTTTTCGCTCAGTTCCCGCTTATCTGCGCTCAACCAACACACTACGGATCTCATATGGAAATCGGACAATACCAACCGAATCTCGACGGCGACGGTCTGCGCATCGGCATCGTCCAATCGCGCTTTAACGAACCCGTTTGCAACGGCCTCGCGGACGCATGCATCGAAGAGCTCGAACGCCTCGGCGTGACGGGCGAAGACGTGCTGCTCGTCACCGTGCCGGGCGCGCTGGAAATCCCGCTCGCGCTGCAAAAGCTGGCTGAAAGCGGCCAGTTCGACGCGCTGATCGCGCTCGGCGCGGTCATCCGCGGCGAGACGTATCACTTCGAACTCGTGTCGAACGAAAGCGGCTCGGGCATCTCGCGCATTGCGCTCGACTTCGGTACGCCCATCGCAAACGCCGTGCTGACGACGGAAAGCGACGAGCAGGCCGTTGCCCGCATGACCGAAAAGGGTCGTGACGCGGCGCGCACCGCTGTCGAAATGGCGAACCTCGCGGTCGCGCTGGAACAGCTGGACGGCGGCGACGACGAGGAAGACGAAGACGAGGACGACGAAGAGGAACGGGCATGAAGAGCGCACGCCGACGCTCCCGCGAACTGGCCACGCAGGGGCTTTATCAGTGGCTGCTGTCGGGTTCGCCGGCAGGTGAGATCGACGCGCAGTTGCGCGGCGCCCAAGGTTACGACAAGGCCGACCACGAACATCTGGACGCGATCCTGCATGGCGTGATCCGCGATTCGGAGGCATTGTCCGCCGACCTCACGCCCTGCCTCGACCGCCCGATCGACCAGTTGTCGCCCGTCGAGCGCGCGGTGCTGCTGGTGGCGGCGTACGAGCTGAAGAATCACGTCGACATTCCGTATCGCGTCGTCATCAACGAGGCGGTCGAGCTCGCGAAGACCTTCGGCGGCTCCGACGGCTACAAGTACGTGAATGGCGTGCTCGACAAGCTGTCGGTGAAACTCCGCGAGGCGGAAACGCAGGCGGCCGGCCGCAAGCAGTAAGCGCGCGCGACGCGCGTAGCTGGCTTCAGATGTTGGCGATGCAGGCGGGTCCGGCGTTACGCGGGCCCGCCTTTGTTTTTTTGCGCGACTGTACTCGCGCATCTGATTGAACTGGACTCATCGAATGAACAGCGTGACCGAACCCCTCGTGAAACTGGCCGCCCGCGTCGACGCCATCCAGCCGTTCTATGTGATGGAACTGGCGAAAGAAGCGGCGCTGCTGGAGCGCGCCGGGCGCGACATCATCCATATGGGAATCGGCGAACCCGATTTCACAGCGCCCGAACCCGTGATCGAAGCCGCCACGCAAGCGCTACGGAGCGGCGTCACACAGTACACGAGCGCGCTCGGCATTTACCCGCTGCGCGAGGCGATCGCCGGTCATTACAGGCACGCGTATGGTCTGGACATCGATCCGGCGCGAATCGTCGTGACGGCGGGTGCCTCGGCCGCGCTGTTGCTGGCGTGCGCCGCGCTCGTCGATCGCGACGACGAAGTGCTGATGCCCGACCCGAGCTATCCGTGCAACCGCCATTTCGTCGCCGCCGCCGAGGGCAAACCTGTGCTCGTGCCAAGCGGGCCGGCCGAGCGCTTCCAGTTGACGGCCAATGACGTCGAGCGCCTGTGGAATGCGCGCACGCGCGGCGTGCTGCTCGCCTCGCCGTCGAATCCGACGGGTACGTCGATCGAGCCGGCTGAACTGAAGCGCATCGTCGAAGCGGTCCGCGCGCGCGGCGGCTTCACGATCGTCGACGAGATTTATCAGGGCTTGAGTTACGACGCGCCGCCCGTGTCGGCGCTGTCGTTCGGCGAGGATGTCATCACCGTCAACAGCTTTTCGAAGTACTTCAACATGACCGGCTGGCGGCTGGGCTGGCTCGTGGTGCCGCCCGCGCTCGTCGGCGCATTCGAGAAGCTTGCGCAGAATCTGTTCATCTGCGCGTCGGCGCTTGCGCAGCACGCGGCGCTCGCCTGCTTCGAGCCGGATACGCTCGCGATCTACGAAGGGCGCCGGCTGGAGTTCAAGCGCCGCCGCGATTTCATCGCGCCCGCGCTTGAATCGCTGGGCTTCACGGTGCCCGTCATGCCTGACGGCGCGTTCTATGTCTACGCCGACTGCCGCAGCGTCGCGCATCCGGCCGCCGGCGACAGCGCCGCGCTGACGAGCGCGATGCTGCACGACGCGGGCATCGTGCTCGTGCCGGGCATGGACTTCGGCTCGTATCAGCCGCGCGAGTACATCCGGCTGTCGTATGCGACTGCGTATTCGAAGCTCGAAGAGGCCGTCGAGCGTCTGCGGAAGCTGTTCGGCGGGTAAGTACGCCGCGACGGTGCCGTCGCGTCGCCGAAAACTAGCCTCAAGGCGTAAGAGAACCCGCCACCCAACGAAAAAGGGCACCCGGAGGTGCCCTTTTCTTTTACCCAATCAGTGTGTCCGAACGCGATCAGGCGCCCAGTTCAGGCTGCTGCGCCACGTGCTTCGCCGCATTCGCGCTCGCGTCATCCTGCTCCGCGCCCTTCACCGGCGTTGCGGCACTCAACGGGTGGCCGTCGAGCGTCATCTGCACGCGCTTGTTCGCACCATTCGACGCCGCTGCTGTGGACGTCGACGTCGAAGCGGTCACCGTCGACGGTGACTGCGGCGAGTTGATCGGCACCTTGCGGCCGCGCGCGATATCGCGCAAGCGCGTACGTTCGGCCATCACCTTCGCGCCGTAACCGCCGTCGTCCTGCGACGTCGAGCCGACGTACAGGCGCAAACCGCCCGGCAACGAACCGCCGCGCGCGATGCAATCCTTCAGCACGATCGCGCCGACCTTGATGTTCGCGAGCGGTTCGAGCGCCGCGTTCTGGCCGCCGAAGTACCGGAACTTGTCCGAGTGAACCGTCGACATCACCTGCATCAGGCCCTTTGCGCCCACGCCGCTTTCCGCGTACGGGTTGAAACCCGACTCGATCGCCATCACGGCGAGCAGCAGCAACGGGTCGAGGCCGACTTCGCGGCCGGTGTCGAACGCAGCCTTTACGAGCTCGCTAACGGGCTCCTGAGCAACGCGGTAGCGCCGCGCGATGAACGTCGCGACGAGGTCCTGCTCGCGGGTGGAAATCAGCACGCGGTCGTCACGGGCGTCAGGCGACACGCGTTGCGACGGAATCATCGAAGCGATCGTGCCGACGCTCGGCAGCGTGCGCGGATCGAGGCCGTTGAGCGCAGCCGACGAAAGGCCGGTGCTCACGCCCGAGCCGGACGGAGCCGTGAAGCTGCTGTTGTCGCCGGCGACGTTGTAGCCGGCGTCAGCGGCGGCAGCCGCCGAGTTGGGGTTGTCCTTCGGGCTCGATGAGATGGACGAGCTCGACAGCGTATCGTCTTGCGGCGCCGCGTTGCCGCGCTGTTGAGGCGCGAACGACGGCAGCGGGTTGCCCTGCAGCAGACGGGCGGGGCCAGCCTGCACGGCGGCCGTGACGAAGGGCATCAGCCGCGTTGCCAGCGTCAGGCGCCAGCTCGGCATCAGCCACAGCGTGAGCGCGAACAGGACAGCGAATCCGCCAACCACGCTGAATAGATGATGACTTACACGCGTCCCTTGACGCAGCGCGCCGCGCATGACTTGCGCGATCCGCTCGTTGGGACGCCACGATAACCAGGCGTTCATTCAGATCTCCCATGTTGCTGGCTTTCGCGAACACCGTTAGAACGACCGGCTGGACTGCTGTTCGAAAGAGCCAAGACGCCGCCTGCTCTGGTTAAGGCGACAACGACGTCGGGAAAACGGCAAAAAGTACCGTTGGGGAGCCAAAATCTTAAAAAAGACCGCCTGCATGCCAAAAAGCACGCATGCGATGGCTCCCACGCGAAAAAGCCAGCGTCGATATGCGCTGGTGGAGACTACATATGACCGTCAATACCGTGCAGGAGCGGTAAGAGCGACGCGTTGCGTCTGAAGGACCGGGGGACGGTGGTAAAAACTATCAATTCCCTGCAACCGATGTGACCGGATTCTAGCAGGGTTTTATAGATCGTCAACACTATAGACTGTCAAATCTATAACTAATTGTAATAATGAACACTGTTCAGTCCGCCGGATCCCCCTGCACAAGGGGGTTTCCAGCCGATTGGCAATTTCGGTATTCAACGTGCGCTTCCTAACGCAGGTAAAATCGA
This sequence comes from Paraburkholderia sp. SIMBA_054, assembly GCF_046534875.1. NCBI lineage: Bacteria > Pseudomonadati > Pseudomonadota > Betaproteobacteria > Burkholderiales > Burkholderiaceae > Paraburkholderia > Paraburkholderia sp. SIMBA_054. The sequence continues at coordinate 42,195 of NZ_JAWRXV010000028.1, forward strand.
CAATCCGTTCGGGCCGCTTGTTGGTCGGTTGATCGTCACCGCGCCGCCCGCTTCGCCACCGTTTTCAGCCCTTGCATGGCCGCTTCGCGGCTGCCAGACCGGACCGATGAAATACAAAGACCTGCGCGACTTCGCGAGCCGCCTCGAATCGCTCGGCGAACTGCGCCGTATCTCGCAAAACGTGTCGCCTATCCTGGAAATGACCGAGCTGTGCGATCGCGTGCTGCGTGCAGGCGGCCCGGCGTTGCTGTTCGAGTCGAAGCAGACTCATGCGTTCCCGGTGCTCGGCAATCTGTTCGGCACGCCGCGGCGCGTCGCGCTCGGCATGGGCATCGATACTTCCGCGCAAGGCGGCGCCGCGGACAGCGACAGCGCGGCGCTGGAGTCGCTGCGCGATGTAGGGCGTCTGCTGTCCGCGCTGAAGGAGCCGGAGCCGCCCAAGGGCCTGAAGGACGCGGGCAAGCTGCTGTCGCTCGCGAAGGCGGTGTGGGACATGGCGCCGAAGACGGTGAGCGCCCCGCCCTGCCAGGAAATCGTCTGGGAAGGCAACGACGTCGATCTCGCGAAGCTGCCTGTCCAGACCTGCTGGCCCGGCGACGCGGGGCCGCTGATCACCTGGGGGCTGACCGTCACGCGCGGGCCGAACAAGACGCGGCAGAACCTCGGCATCTATCGTCAGCAAGTGATCGGGCGGAACAAGGTCATCATGCGCTGGCTCGCGCATCGCGGCGGCGCGCTCGACTTCCGCGAGTTCGCGCTGAAGAACCCCGGCAAGCCGTATCCCGTCGCCGTGGTGCTCGGCGCCGATCCTGCGACGATCCTCGGCGCGGTGACGCCCGTGCCCGATACGCTGTCCGAATACCAGTTCGCCGGCCTGCTGCGTGGCGGACGCACCGAACTGGCGAAGTGCATCACGCCCGGCGTCGACACGCTGCAAGTGCCCGCGCGCGCGGAGATCGTGCTGGAGGGCTTCATCTACCCGCAGGAGGCCGCGCCGGCGCCCGCGCCCGAAGGCGCGCCGCCGCGTCCGACGAAAGGCGCGAGCGCCGCGTACGAACACGCGCTCGAAGGCCCATACGGCGATCACACCGGCTACTACAACGAGCAGGAGTGGTTCCCTGTCTTCACGATCGAGCGCATCACGATGCGCCGCGACGCGATCTATCACTCTACCTACACCGGCAAGCCGCCCGACGAACCCGCCGTGCTCGGCGTCGCGCTGAACGAGGTGTTCGTGCCGCTTTTGCAGAAGCAGTTCACCGAGATCACCGACTTCTATCTGCCGCCCGAGGGTTGCAGCTACCGGATGGCGATCGTGCAGATGAAGAAGAGCTATCCGGGCCACGCAAAGCGCGTGATGTTCGGCGTATGGAGCTTCCTGCGGCAGTTCATGTATACGAAGTTCATCGTCGTCGTCGACGAGGACGTGAACATCCGCGACTGGAAGGAAGTGATCTGGGCAATCACGACGCGCATCGACCCGACACGCGATACCGTGCTGGTCGATCGCACGCCGATCGACTATCTGGATTTCGCGTCGCCCGTCGCGGGTCTCGGCTCGAAGATGGGGCTCGACGCGACCAATAAATGGCCCGGCGAAACCGACCGCGAATGGGGCCGGCCGATCGTAATGGACGATGCCGTCAAGGCGCGCATCGACGGCTTGTGGAACGAACTCGGTCTGTGAGTCGCGCAGGTTTCAATAACAACAAATCATCAACACGGTTGGACGGATGCATAGCTTGTCGATGTTGTCGGACGGTTTTTTTCTGTCGTTGTCGTTGTGCCTCGATATCGGTCTCGTCAACGTCGCGATCATCTCGCTGACGTTGTCGCACGGCTTCAGGCCCGGCTTCTGGCTCGGCCTCGGTTCCTGTTTCGGCGATCTCATCTACGCGGCGCTCGCGCTTGCGGGCATGGCGGCGCTGCTGCAGTTCGAATCGGTGCGCTGGGTCGTATGGATCGGCGGCGCGGCGATCCTGCTTTTTCTGACGTGGAAGATGGCGCGCGAGGCGCTGGTTCCGGCCTCGGCACCGCCCGTCGAAGGTGAAGCCGACGCGTCGACGCCGCATCTCGATCCGACCCGCGGCTTCCTGCGCGGCGTGCTGCTCGCCGTCTCGTCGCCGAGCGCGATCCTGTGGTTTGCAGCCGTCGGCGGCGCGCTGATCGCCAAGGCCGGCGCGACGACGGTGACGACTGCGCCTGTGTTCCTCGGCGGCTTTTTTCTCGGCGGACTATGCTGGACGCTTTTCATCTGCGGACTGGCGAGCCACGGGCGCAAACGCGCGGGCACGGGCCTGCTGCGCATCTGTCACGTGTTATCGGCGCTGCTGTTCGCTTATTTCTCGTACAGCGTGATCGTCAACGGCTACCACGATCTGATCGTGCAGACGGCGCACGCGGCGAGCTGACAGGAGTCGCGCCCGCGACGCTATCGGTCCCTGAAATGCAAACGGCGCAACGCGGCGGTCAGCCGGCGTTGCGCCGTTTTTCCATTCAGCCTGCGTAGCGCCGATGTGCTACGTAGCCAGAACATCAATAGCGATAGTACGGACGGCCGTAATAGCCGTGATGGTAATAAGGCCGGTGATAGCCGCCGTAATACCCGCCGACTACGACAGGCGGCGCATAGATCACGGGCGGCGGTGCATAAACCACGGGCGGAGGCGGCGGCGCGTAATACACGGGAGGCGGCGCGGCATACACGGGATAAGCAGGCGCCACGGGCACACCGATGCCGATACCGACGGACACATGCGCCTGCGCCGCAGTGGCCATACCCACCCCGAGTGCGGCTGCAGCGATAAACGGAACGATCTTCTTCACTTGTATTTCTCCTGGCGGCTCGGCCACCACGACCGGGTCGCATGACGGACATGCTCTGAATTCAATTTATCGAAAAAGCCTGCATGCCGTTGTCTGCATTTGTTGCAAATTGCAATTACCGTAAAGCGGTTCGTCGGTCAGCGCTCTTTCTATATTGATCAGATGATGCAGATCATCGCGAAAATCAAGGGCTTGGCCGTCGATCGCTTGCGAATCGGGCGTCCTGACCGCCTTTGCACGTCGCGCCTGGCGCGCTTCGGTAATGTTTATTTACAAAATTCACCGACGGGTGTTGCGGGCTCGCATCAGGAGCCGCCGAAGCGAAAAAGCGCCCGCCAATGAAAAACGCCCGGCGCGTGGCCGGGCGTTTCGCGTGATCGGAAATGAAACGAGCGTCAACCGACTTTCACGTAGGTGAACTCGCGCGTGACGTTAGGCGGCACATAAGCGCCGCTGATCTTGACCCGTGGCGTAAGGCGCTTCTTCTGATCCCACCAGCGACGGCGTTGGGAATGCGTGAGGAACCGCAAGTGCTTTCGGTAAGCAAAGATGCTCATCGTGACCTCCCGATTCTGACTGCGAGACATTGAAAACCAAGGTGACTGCCAATTCACTCCTACGGAAATCCTGAGGCAGTTTTCGCGCCTGTTTGCCCGTGCTGCCACGACCGTGTGTTCGCGAGCGGCCCTGAAAGCATCAGTTGACCGCGAAACGCACGTCTGCATGCGCCCAAACCACGTGCGGAAACCGCCAGTTTGCGCCCTGTATTTATTGGAGCGCGATACTCCAGCTTCCGTCCTCAGTCCGTCGGGAGCAGGAACCATGTCCCAGCCCTCCTTGCCACGCCTGGGCTTCGTCGGCGCGGGCCGGATTGCGCGCTGTCTTGCGCTCGGCTTCGCACGCGCCGGATATCCCGTCACGGCCATTGCGAGCCGCTCGCCCGAATCGGCACGGCAACTCGCCAGTCAGATCGAATCCTGCGCCGCGTATGACGACCCTCAGCGGATCGTCGAGTCGGCGGACATACTCTTTTTAACCGTACCCGATGACAGCATCGGTTCGACAGCGAACACACTCACGTTTCCCGCCCGCGCGGCGCCCGGCAAGGAAGCCTGGGCCGTCGTGCATTGCAGCGGTGCGTCGCCCGTCGAACTGCTTGCCCCGGCTCGGGACCAGGGCGCGTCGATCGGCGGTTTTCATCCACTTTACCTGTTCAGTGGCGATTTGACAGATGTCGATCGCATCGCCGGGTGCTCGGTGACGATCGAGGCCAACGGCGCGCTCAAGGACGCGCTGATGGCACTCGCCGCCGCATTGCGCTGCCATCCGCTGTCGATTCCCGCCGGCGGCCGGCTTCTGTATCACGCGGCGGCCCACTATGCGGCGAGTTTTGCCTTATGCAGTCTGGCTGAGAATGTGAATCTTTGGCGCAAGCTCGGCTTCGACGAACACGACGCGCTGCGCGCGCTACTCCCGATGATGGCAGGCACGCTCGAAACCGCACGCGACCGGGGCCTCGCCAACGCGCTCGCGGGACCGGTTTCGCGCGGCGACCTGGGCGTGGTGGAAAAGCAACTGTCGCTGATGGAGGAAATGGGCGGCGACCATGGCGCGCTGTTCGGATTGATGTCGCGGCGGGCGGTCGCGCTCGCGCGCCTGCGCGCGACGCCGCCCGCCGCCGTCGACGCCATCGGCGCGGCAGTCGAGCGCTCGCTGACCCGCACGCTCAAAGGCGCGGCGAAAGGTGCAAGCGCCGAGTAAGCCGTGATAATGTGACGTCCGGCATGAGCGGGCCTTCATGATTGCCGTCCCTTACGGGGCACGGCGGCACGGACGGCCCGCCGGCAACGCTGGACCACCACGCGAGCAACGATACGCAGCAGGCGCACGACGCCTTCCTGCGCATCGCGACCAATCGACGAGAACGCACAATGATCAAGGTCAGCATCCTCTATCCGTATCGAGAAGGCGGACGTTTCGACGTCGACTATTATTGCGGCGCGCACATGCCGCTCGCCGCGAAGCTGTTCGGCGCGGCGCTGAAGGGCTGGTCGGTCGACATCGGCATCAACGCCGGGCCGCCGGGCTCGCCGCCGCCGTTCGTCGCGGCCGGACATTTCCTGTTCGATACCGCCGACGCGTTTTATGAAGTCTTCAAACCCGCCAGCGACACATTGCTCGCCGACATTCCGAATTACACGGACGGCGGCAACGGCAAGATCCTGATTAGCGAAGTCAAGGTCGCGGTCTAGCGCCGCGACGGGCGCGCACAACCATTCTGGTGAGACGCGCAATGCACGTCGCGCGCTCGATGTTTACAGCCGTCCGCCGGCCCGCCGGCGCCATGCGTCCCGCTTGACGGGACGTTTTCTGAAGGAAAGGACCCACGATGTTCGGCGATATCGCCCGTTTTCTGCTCAATACCATCTTCACGCTGTTCGGCGCGGCGTTGCTGCTGCGCGCCTGGCTCCAGTTCATCCGCATGCAGCCGTACAACCCGGTGTCGAGCGCGGTGATGCAAGTGACCAACTGGCTCGTGCTGCCGCTGCGCAAGATCATTCCCAGCACGCGCGGGATCGACTGGGCGAGCATCGTCGCCACGCTGCTCACGTCGCTCGTGTATGTCGTGCTGATGGTGGCGATCGTCGGCGTCGATCCGCTCGGACTGATGCCGTCGCTGCTGATCGTCGCGCTGCTGACCGTGATCAAATGGGCACTCAACCTGCTGATCTGGCTGACCATTCTGATGGCGCTGCTGTCGTGGCTCAATCCGCGTTCGCCCGCCATGCCGATCCTGTATCAGCTGACAGCGCCGTTTCTCGATCCGCTGCGCAAGATCGTGCCGCGCCTGGGCGGCATCGATCTGTCGCCGATCCTGCTGTTCGTGATCGTCCAGGTGTTGCTGATGGTCGTGACGCGCGCCGCCGTGTCGCTGACGCTGTTCGGCATCTGAACGGGTAGGTGCGCGCCGGGTGCGCTGCGCATCCGGCGATTTGCCCAAAGCCGCCGAAACCGCGTAAAATAGCGCGCTCTGCGGGCGTCGTATAATGGTAATACCCTAGCTTCCCAAGCTAGAGCCGTGGGTTCGATTCCCATCGCCCGCTCCAATTTCAGCCGCTCCTCTGCCGCAGCACGCACTGGCGGAGAGACCAGGCGGAGAAGCCAGCGTGAGAGCCGCCTCCCTGAAGGCGGCTTTTTTATAGCGTGCGTCCTGCTGCGAATGTCGTACGACGCTCGAATGACGCGCCCTCACGCACAGCCGTTTCCCGCCGCCACCCTTGTCTTCATCACGATGATTCACGATCCGAACGAAGCCGGCCTGCCGCGCGATCCTTCCGAGTTTTCCAGCGACAACCCGACTGAACTGCCCGAACCGGCCGAAACCGCCGACGCCACCGCGCCCGACAACGCTCTGCACCTGCGCCGCATCCGCAGCTTCGTGACGCGTGCTGGCCGCGTGTCGACGGGACAGCGCCGCGCGATGGACGAACTCGGCCCTCGCTTCGTCATGCCCTACACGGCTGAGCAGCAGGACTGGGAGGCCATCTTCGGCCGCCGCGCACCGCGCATTCTGGAGATCGGTTTCGGCATGGGCGCGACCACGGCCGAAATCGCTTCGCACCGCACCGACGACGACTTTCTCGGTGTCGAAGTGCACGAGCCGGGGGTCGGCGCGCTGCTGAAGCTGATGGGCGACCAGAACCTGTCGAACATCCGCATCATCCAGCACGACGCCGTCGAGGTGCTCGAAAACATGATTGCGCCGCAGAGTCTGGACGGCGTGCACATCTTCTTTCCCGATCCGTGGCACAAGGCGCGTCATCACAAGCGCCGCCTGATCCAGCCGAAGTTCGTCGCGCTGCTGGTGTCGCGCATGAAGCCGGGCGCGTATATCCACTGCGCGACCGACTGGCAGAACTATGCGGAGCAGATGCTCGAAGTGCTCGGCGCGGAGCCCGCTTTGGAGAACACCGCCGATGGCTACGCGCCGCGCCCCAACTACCGTCCTGTGACGAAGTTCGAGAAGCGCGGCCTGCGCCTCGGGCATGGCGTGTGGGATCTGATTTACAAACGTCGCCCGAATAGCTGAAGCGCAACATCGGCTTCAGAAACAGAAACGGCCTGCGGTTCGCAAACCGCAGGCCGTTTTTACATCTGCAGGACTATCAGAGAAGCGGCAGGAACCTCAATCCGCCCAGCTCAACCCGCCGCTGTAGCCGATCAGCAGGATCAACAGACCGAAGCCGATCCGATACCACGCAAACGCGCTGAAATCGTGCGCCGCGATGTAGCGCAGCAGCCAGCGCACGCACGCAAACGCACTGACGAACGCCGCCAGAAAGCCGATCGAGAAAAGCCCGAGCGCATCCGTCGACAGTTCGTGCCAGCCCTTGTGGAGCTCGTAGACGGTCGCGCCGAAAATGATCGGGATCGCGAGGAAGAACGAGAACTCGGTCGCGACGCGCCGGTCCAGCCCGAACAGCATGCCGCCGATAATCGTCGAACCCGAACGCGACATGCCAGGAATCAGCGCGAAGCATTGCGCGAGGCCGACCTTGAGCGCGTCGAGCGGGCTCAGGTCGTCCATCGAATGCACGCGCGCCTGGACGTCGGGCCGGTTGCGCTGCCGCGACTCGACCCAGAGAATCAGTACGCCGCCCACCACCAGCGCAAGCGCGACAGGCACGGGCGAAAACAGCACCGCCTTGATCGACTTCTCGAACAGCAGACCCAGCACGATCGCCGGAATCGTCGCGATGATCACGTTGAGCGTGAAACGGCGCGCCTCAGGCCGTGTCCCGAGCCCCGACACGACGTCGACGATGCGCTGCCGGAACTCCCAGCAGACGGCGAGAATCGCGCCGAGCTGGATCACGACATCGAAAGTCTTTTCCTGCGGCACATCGAAGTTGAGAACACTGCCCGCGACGATCAGGTGACCCGTGCTCGACACCGGCAAAAATTCGGTCAAGCCTTCCACGACGCCGAGAATCAGCGCCTTCAACGTGAGTATCCAGTCCATCCGTGGCCTTTTAGCTTGGAGTTGGTAGGCGATGCGCGGCCGCGTCAGCAAGGATGGCGCGGCCGTCCGGCCGCGCATGTGTCACTTTTCGACGATCTGCACGCGTATGCCGTTTGTAAGGACCGTGATTGTACCGGGTTCGTAGTTCACTCCGGCAAATTGCAGCTGCTCGGGCTTGAATGTATAGACGGGATAGTTGGCCAGCAGCTGGGTGGCCATCAGCGCGGCGGCCGCGTTGATCTGCTGCGCGTAGGCTTGCGCGTTGCCGTCGACGCTGACGTTGTCGACATTGGGCGAGCGCAGCACGACGGAACGGCTCTGCGGATCGTATTCGAGCTGGCTCGACAGCGTGAGCACGCCGTTCACGGGCTGCTGAAGGAACGGACTGGCGAGCCGCGCATCGACCCGCACCGACACGCGGTTCGTATCGGGCAGCAAGCCGACGACGGGATTGCTCAACGCGACATCGAGCACCTGCGACACCGTGCGCTGATACGGAAACTTGCGCTGGACGGCGTCCTGAACCTGCTTTTGCGAAAACGTGTAGTGATCCGGAATAAACGGAAACGTCGACGTTGCGCATGCGGCGAGTGGCGCCGTGACGCTCGCGGCCGCGCAGGCGGACAACACGGAAATCAGAAAGCGGCGCCGTGCGGGCGCAGCGGATTGGGTCATGCGGATTCTCCTGTCGGCCATGCACGATGGCCGCTGTGAAACGGCGCGCGCCGCGTCGGTGTTGCTTGTTTTCCCGGACCCGATCGGCCCATACGGGACCTTGTCGGCGCACGGATTCGAGTGACTGTTTTCCAGCGGATGCGCTGTGCAAAAAGCCGGGCCGCGATCACGGCCGCGTGTCGGCCTCCAGACGCGCGAGCCAGACGAGCGCCTCAGCGCGCGAGCTGCCACACATTTCCGCCTGCGGCTGTAGACCCGAGCAACAGGCCGGACGTTCCGGCTGGCCGAAAATCGCGCAGCGCAGATCGTCGCCGAGCTGCACGCAGCGCACGCCTGCGGGCTTGCCGTTCGGCATGCCCGGAATCGGGCTGGTGATCGACGGCGCGATGCAGCACGCGCCGCAATCGGGGCGGCACGCGTGATCCGCGGTCGCGGACGGCGGTTGAGACAAATGGACGGACACTACGCACTTCCTGAAACACGAACACGCTAAACGGCGGATAAATCGTTCGAAAACTTGACGCCGATCAAACCAGCATTGTGCCATCTGCCGAGTGCGACCTTTTTACCCGATCTCTCGCGCATGTGCTCCCGTACACTCGTTCGAGCTCAACCCACGCTCGCGCGGCGCCTGCCCTGTTCACCCGAGCGTCACAGCGAGCCGCATCCGAAGCGGCTTGCGCATCATCCGGCGGGCGTCTGGAGACCCTTCGATGAACACCGCTCCTTCCGGCCCATTCTTCCCCTCGGCGGATTCGCTGTTCCGCCCCGACCTGCTCGCTAAATACAGCGCGAACGGCCCGCGCTACACGTCCTATCCGACCGCCCTTCAGTTCCGCGACGACTTCCCGCTCGACGACTATCGCCGCGCCGCCGCCGACACAGGCGCGACGGAAACCGACCTGTCGCTGTACTTCCACATTCCGTTTTGCGACACCGTCTGCTTCTACTGCGGCTGCAACAAGGTCGTGACGAAGAACCGCGCGCGCTCGGCGCCGTATCTCGCGCGGCTCAAGCGCGAGATCGCGTTGCAGGCGTCTCTGTTCGATACCGCGCGGCCGGTGTCGCAACTGCATTGGGGCGGCGGCACGCCGACGTTTCTGTCGCACGACGAAATGACGGAGCTGATGGCGACGACGCGCGAGCACTTCCTGCTGCGCAGCGACGCCGAAGGCGAGTTCTCGATCGAAGTCGATCCGCGCGAAGCGTCGCCGAAGACCATCGTGCATTTGCGAAATCTCGGCTTCAACCGCCTGAGTCTCGGCGTGCAGGATTTCGATCCCGTCGTGCAGCGCGCGATCAACCGCATCCAGCCACTCGAGATGACAGCCAGCGTGATCTGCGCCGCGCGCGCGACGGGCTTTCATTCGATCGGCGTCGACCTGATCTATGGGCTGCCGTATCAGACGGTCAGCAGCTTCAGCAGGACGCTCGATACGATGCTCGAACTCGCGCCCGACCGGCTCTCCGTGTTCGGCTACGCGCACATGCCGCAGCTCTTCAAGATGCAGCGGCAGATGGATGCGTCCACGTTGCCCTCGCCTGCCGAGCGGCTTGCGCTGCTGCGGCTCGTGGTCGAGCGTCTGACGGGCGCGGGCTATGTCTACATCGGCATGGACCATTTCGCGCTGCCTACCGATGAGCTCGCGCGCGCTCAGGCGAGGCGCACACTGCATCGGAATTTCCAGGGCTACAGCACGCGCGCCGAATGCGATCTGATCGGCTTCGGGGCGTCGTCGATCGGCAAGGTCGGCGATGTGTATGCGCAAAACGCGAAAGACCTGACGGGCTACGCCGCGGCAATCGACAAAGACGAGCTGGCGATCAAACGTGGCGTGCGCCTCACCGCCGACGACCGGCTGCGCCGCGACATCATCACGCAACTGATGTGCAATCTCGAACTGCGCTTCGACGAGTTCGAAGCTGCGTACGGCATCCGCTTTCATGACGCGTTCGCGCCGGAACTGGAGCGGCTGCGCGCCTTCGAGGACGACGGGCTGGTGAAGATCGGCGCACGGCGGCTCGATGTGGAACTCGCCGGGCGGATGCTCGTGCGCAACATCGCGATGGTGTTCGACCGCTATCTCGGCCAGCAGGCGATGCAGCGCTTTTCGCGGACGGTCTAGCCGCGAGGGCAGGTCGGCTTGCCCGCCGACAGGTTTTCCGCCATAATCTGCGTCTTCGCTTGGTGTCAAAGCCGTGCGAGACAGTCTGCAAAGGCCGCAACACAAGCCCAGGTGGTGAAACAGGTAGACGCAGGGGACTCAAAATCCCCCGCCGCAAGGCGTGCCGGTTCGAGTCCGGCCCTGGGCACCAGAGTTTCTGCTTCACACGAACCCGCGTTCATCGTTAGATGCCGCGGGTTTTGTGTTTTCTGGCCGCGCGCCATGGGCGCAAAAAAGCCGGATCGCCTTACGGCCAATCCGGCTTCTGTTTCATCGACAGTGTCAGAAATGCGGTGCGCTTCAGCGCCCGCCCGCCGCACCCGCCAACTGATGCGCAGCCGCGCGCCTGCGCTTCAAGACATAGCCGACCCACATCAAGAAAAGCCACACGGGCACCAGCAGCACCGACACGTTCAGTCCTGGCGTCATCGCGAGAATGACGAGAATCATCGCCATGAATGCAAGACAGATCCAATTGCCGACCGGGAACCACAGCGACTTGAATACGAGCGTCTCACCCTGCGCGAGCATCGCGCGACGCGACTTCAGATGCGTGAGGCTGATCAGCGACCAGTTCAGCACCAGCGCGGCGACGACCAGCGCCATCAGCACGTCGAGCGCCTTCGCGGGAATCAGGTAATTGATGATCACGCAAGCGAACGTCGCAACCGCCGACAGGCCGATCGCCATATACGGCACGCCGCGGCGATCAACCTTGAGCAACGCGCGCGGCGCGTTGCCCTGCTCGGCGAGGCCGTACAGCATGCGGCTATTCGCATAGACACCGCTGTTGTACACGGACAATGCCGCCGTCAGCACGACCACGTTAAGCACATTCGCCGTCAACCCTGCACCGATCTGCGAAAAGATCATCACGAACGGGCTGCCGCCTTCCGCCACCTGATTCCACGGATACAGCGACAGCAGCACGACCAGCGAGCAGATGTAGAAAATCAGAATCCGGTAGATCACCTGATTCACGGCCTTCGGAATGCTCTTCTGCGGATCGTCGGCTTCGGCGGCCGTGATGCCGATCAGCTCCAGCCCGCCGAACGAGAACATGATCACGGCGAGCATCATGAAAAGGCCATGAAACCCATACGGGAAGAACCCGCCCTTGCTCCACAGGTTTGAGATCGACGCCTGCGGACCGCCATGCCCGCTCAGCAGCAGATAGCCGCCGAATACGATCATGCCGATCACGGCCACGACCTTGATGATCGCGAACCAGAACTCGGTCTCGCCGTACGCCTTCACGTTCGTGAGGTTGATCGCGTTGACGATGACGAAACACACGAGCGCCGACACCCACGCCGGCACTTCCGGCCACCAGAAATGCACATAGGTGCCGACGGCCGTCAGTTCGGCCATGCTGACGAGCACATACAGCACCCAGTAGTTCCAGCCCGACAGGAAGCCAGGAAAATCGCCCCAGTACTTATACGCGAAGTGGCTGAACGAACCCGCGACGGGTTCCTGCGCCACCATCTCGCCGAGCTGCCGCATGATCAGAAACGCGATGAAGCCACCAATCGCGTAGCCGAGAATCATCGACGGTCCCGCCGACTTCAACACGCCCGCCGATCCGAGAAAGAGGCCCGTTCCGATCGCTCCGCCCAGCGCAATCAGTTGGATATGCCGGTTCTTCAGCCCGCGCTTCAGGCCGTCATGCTGCTGTCCGTTGCTCAAGATGTCTCACTCCACTGCATTGAAATACGCACTGCCCGGGCAAAACCCGTCTGGAAAAACCGTAAATTGTACCCTCCGACGTAGTGCCCACCTATCGGGCACGCCCGGCGCGTTCCGCCTCGTGGCGCGCTGCACCCGCACCGGCGCCGCCGCGACAGATTTCCACGCAACCGCCAAACCGTTGCGCAACGTGTCCGAAAACTCCGTGTGATAGCGGTTGTCACCCTGGCCTGCGTTCGGTATGTTCGCAGAATCCCGTCCAGCCGATGGAGTCGCCATGTCGCCGAAACGTCTGCTCTATGCCGTTCTCCTTGGCGCTTGCGTCGCCACAACCGGCGTGTTCGCGCAGACGGGACAACCCGCGCCAGCGGCGGCGCCGACCGCCGCACCTGCGCCGGATGTGCCACCCGCACCGCCCGCGCCGGCCGCCGCCGAGCCTGCACCGCCGCCACCCGCAGCGGCACCGGCTCCAGCGCCCGCGCCCCGCCCCGCCGCCGTAGCCGCGCCGCCGAGCGGCCCAGTGCAGAACATCGTGCTCGTGCACGGCGCGTTCGTCGACGGTTCGAGCTGGAACGGCGTGATCGCGCGGCTGCAGAAGAAGGGCTATCGGGTCGCGTCGGTGCAGATTCCGCTGACGTCGCTGGCCGACGACCTCGCCGCGACCAGACGGGTGCTCGCTCAACTATCCGGTCCGACCGTGCTGGTCGGGCATTCGTGGGGCGGCGTCGTGATTACGGAAGCCGGCTCGGGACCGGACGCGTCGAAGGTGGTCGGCCTCGTCTACGTCGCGGCTATCGCGCCGGACGTCGGCGAGTCGGCGGTCGATATCCTCAAGCGCGGCCCGCAGGCGCCCATCGGCTCGGCGATGATCAAGGACAGCACCGGCTTTCTGTGGCTCGATCCCGCGCGATACCACAGCGATTTCGCCGCCGACGTGCCCGAAACCCTGACGCGCGTGCTGGTCGCCGCGCAGCAGCCGATCGCCGCCAAAGCCTTCGACGAGCGCGCGACGCAAGCCGCGTGGCGCTACAAGCCGTCGTTTTACATCGTGACGTCGCGCGACCGCGCCGTGCCGCCTGAAATCCAGCGCTGGATGGCGCACCGGATCGGCGCAACGATCGTCGAGACGCCGTCGAGCCATCTGGTGCCCGTCGCGCATGCGGGCGCGACGGCGGATGCGATCGACCGCGCGGCGAAGGAGTTCGGCAAGGAATGACGGCCGTGCGGCGCTTGCGGCTTCAGGGCGACAGCACCGCGGCGCCGTCCGGAATCCGCGCGAGCCGCGCCGCCGGTGAAATCACGATGATCCACGCCTGCACCGCAAAGCCGAGCGCGGCCGCGACGAGGCAGGCATCCATGCCGAAGCGCGCGCTGATCGCCGCGCCGAGCAGCGCGCCCACGGGCCGCGCGCCGTAGGTCGCCGTGCTGTTGAGCGCCGACACGCGGCCCATCATGCCGGCGGGCGTGATCGCCTGACGCAGCGTCGTCGACCCGACCGTCCATAGAATCGGCCCCGCGCCCATCAGGAAGAAGCTCGCCGCCGCGAGCCAGAACGACGGCACGGCAAGCGTCGCGACCATCACAAGCGAAGCGGCCAGTCCGCAAAACGGCCCAACGAGCAACATGCGCCCGAACGCCATCCGCCGCGCGACGGAAGGCGCGGCGAGCGCACCGCACACCATGCCGATGCCGAACGCGCCCAACGTCGCGCCAATGGCCGACGCGCTCAAACCCAGCCGATGTACCGCATAAGGCACGTACACCGCCTGCAGCGTGAAAAAACCGATGTTGAAGAACACGGCCGTCGCGAGCATCGGACGCAGCAGTGCGTCGCCGAACACGAAGCGCGCTCCGTCGCGCAGTTCGAGCATGAAATGGCGCGTTGCCTTCGCCGCGCGCGGCGGCTCACGCAAGCCTGCCAGCAACGCGGCCGCGAGCGTCGAGAGCGCCGCCGCGCATCCGTAGGCCCAACCCGCGCCGATCCAGCCGACCAGCAGTCCGCCGAGCGCCGGCCCCGCCGAATAGGCGACGCTGCGCGCCAGCTCGATCCGCCCATTCGCGACGGGAAGCACATCGCGCGAAACGAGTGAAGGCACGAGCGCCGGCGCGGCGACGCTGTACGCCACCGTGCCCGTCGCGCCGAGAAAGCCGAGCACGGCGAGCAACGGCAGCGTCAACGCATGCGCCAGCACGAGCAGCAGCACGCACGCCATCGCCAGCGCGCGCACGCCTTCCGAAACGGCCATCAACGCGCGGCGCGACCGGCGGTCGGCGTAGACGCCAAGCGGTATCGACAGCAACAGGAAGGGCAAGGTCTGCGCGGTTTGCAGCAGCCCGGTATCGCGCGCGGTCGCGCCGAGCGTGAATACGGCGACGAGGGGCGCGGCGGCAAGACTGATCTGTTCGGCGGATTGTGCGATCAGGTTCGACCACGCGAGCTGGTGGAATGGCGCGGGCAAGCTCGCTCGAGATGAGGAAAACGGCAAGGGAAAGCGCATCGGCAGCCTCCGTGACGCGATGACGAAAAACCCATCGTCACGGTTTCAGCCGATCGTTACGCTCCGCTTCTTGCTCTGTGATTCCGTCAGACAACAACGTGCCGCAGGCCCGCATCAAGGCGCATACGACGACGCCATTCCGCTTTCCAGCCCGTGATCGAGCGTCGTGCGGATCAGCGCGAGGCCGCGCGCGAGCGCATCGAGCGAGACAGCTCCACTCATGCACACGCGGATCGCGTGCGGCGCGGCATTGCGGCCGATCACGAAGCTGTCGGCCGTTTTCACGAGCACGCCTTCCTGGCGCAGCGCCGCCGCGAATTCCGCCGCGCGCCACGGCTCGGGCAGCGGCAACCACAGGTGCGAGCTGGTCGTCGCGTGCCGGTACGCGACGCCTTCGAGCGCTTCGTTCGCGATCGCGTGCTCGGCATCGATTCGCGCGCGCTGCAACGCGTTGAGCCGATCCATCTCACCGCTTTCGATCCAGCGCGACACGATCTCGGCCATCAGCGGTGCCGTCATCCAGCAGTCGCTTCGGATCACGGCGGCGATCTTCGAGCACCACGCGCTCGGCGCCTGCAGATAGCCGACCCGCAACCCCGGCGCAACCGACTTCGACAGCCCCGCGATCAGGAATGCCTGCTCCGGCATGCGTACCGCGAGCGGCTCGGGCGGCGCTTCCATCAGCATCGCCGGGACGATGTCCTCGATCAGCAGCACGCTGTGCCGCTGCAGGATTTCCGCGACGGCGTCGCGCCGTTGCTCCGACATCGTCGCCGTGGTCGGATTGTGGATGGTCGGCACGCAGAAGATCGCGCGCGGATGCAGCGACTTGCACGCGAGTTCCAGCGCGGCGGGCACGAGCCCTTCCTGATCGATTTCGACGCCGACCAGATGCAGCCGCAGTTGCCGCGCGAGCGCGATGATGCCCGGATAGCTGACCACCTCGGCCAGCACCGTGTCGCCCGGACGCGTGACGGCGCGCAGCACCGACGCGAGCGCATGCTGCGCGCCCTGCGTGACGAGCACGCGCGCGGCGCTCGCCGGACTGCCCGCACGGCCGAGCCACGCGGCGCCCGCGAGCCTATGGCGCATCGAGCCGGCTTCGGGCGCGTATTGCAGCAGTTCGGCCGCGAGGCGCTGGTCGGTGGCGATCTCGGCGAGCGTCGTGGACAGCGCGGCCGCTTCTTCCGTCGATTGCGGCACGTTCTGGCCGAGGTCGATCAGTGGCGGCGCGCTGACCGCGCCAGGACGCAACGTTGCATAACCGCTGGCGGCGGGCGGCAGCTCGCGCGAGCGCGCCTGCGCCACATACGTGCCGTCGCCGACGCGCGCATTCGCGAGGCCCTGGCGTTCCAGTTCGGCATAAGCGCGGCTGATCGTGCCCGTCGTCACTTTCAGTTCACTTGCAAGCGAACGATGCGGCGGCAGCTTTTCGCCGGCGGGCAATTGCCCGTTGAGGATGGCCTGCGCGAACGCGCGCGCAATGACCTGATATTTCGGTTCGCTGCCCGCCTCGATTCTTGGCAGCCAGGCATTCATCGCCATGATGCGACGGTCTCCGGAAGTTCGTTGAGTTGTGTCATTCGGATGATACGCAACGCATATCCCAGAATTGGATGCAGTCATTTACTTTTATTGAAGCGATTGAGTTGCCTGCGTCACCTTCATAGCATGGCGTCATTCTTATCCCATTCGAAACGCATTGCGCATCGCATTGAATGCCGCACTGCGTCAATTCAGGAGGAGACGCCTGATGGATCGCGCAACAAGCGAGGCCGCAAGCCGGACCGCGCAAACGACCCGCATCACCCGCATCGAAGTCACGCACCATCAACTGGTGCTGGATCCGCCGTTCCCCGCCTCGTGGGATAGCCAGCCGCGCCGCAAATTTCCCGCGACGATCGTGCGCGTGCACGACGACGCCGGCCACGTCGGCATCGGCTCGGGCGACGCGATGTACGGCTTCGCCGACTATCAGCATCTGTTCATCGGCACCGATCCGCTCGACCTCGCGCGTCATAGCGCCGTGCTCGACAACATCGGCTTTCACGCCGGCCGTCCGTGGCCGCTCGATATCGCGCTGTGGGACCTCGCCGGAAAAATTCGCGACGAAGCGTGCTGGCAGATGGCGGGCGGGCGTAGCAACCGGATTCGCGCGTACGCGTCGAGCGGCGTGCATCGCCGCCCCGATGAAATGGCGCGCATGGCGCTGCATGTCGTCGACCGCGGCTTTCCGGCGCTCAAGATCCGATTCGGACGTTCGCAACTGAAAGACGATTTCGCCGTGCTCGCCGCCGTGCGCGAAGCCGTCGGCGACCGGATCGAACTGATGGTCGATTGCAACCAGGGCTGGCGCATGCCGTGGGACACGGCCGCGCCGTGGACCTTCGATGAAGCGCTCGCCGTCGCGCGCGAACTGGAAAAGCACCGCGTCTACTGGATGGAAGAGCCGCTGCATCGCGGCGATTACGACGGCATGGCGCGGCTGCGCAAGGCTGTGTCGCCGGCATTGCGCATCGCCGGCGGCGAGATGACGCGCGAGCGCTACGAGTTCGATCAGCTGCTCGCGCGCGATTGCCTCGACGTGTTCCAGCCGGATGTCGCGTGCTCGCTCGGCATGGAAGGGCTCCGCAAGCTCGCGCAAGCCGTCGAGGCGCACGGTAAGGTCTTCACGCCGCACACGTGGGGCAACGGCATCGGCCTCGCCGCGAACCTGCATCTGACGGCGGGCGCCGCGAGCGCGCCGTTCATCGAATTTCCGTACGACTCACCCGAATGGTCGATCGAGCGCCGCGACTTCATGCTGATGAACCCGATCGATATCGACAGCGAAGGCTGGATCACGCTGTCCGATGCGCCGGGCCTCGGTCTTTCCATCGACGAAGACATCCTTGCCGCGACGCTCAGTTCCAGTAACACGTACGGCTGACGCCTCGACCTGAAAGGCGCTCGACGACAGCGCCAACTATCCAATCACAATCGGAGACACACCATGCAGATCAGATCCCTGCTGCGCGCCGCCACGGTCGCGCTCGCCGCCGGCGCGTTATGGCCCGCCGCCGCTCATGCCGGCACCTGGTGCTCGGCGGGCAAGCCCGTGCGCTTTGCGGGCGTCACGTGGGAAAGCGGCTCGTTCACGTCGGAAGTGCTGCGCTTCATCACCGAGAAAGGCTACGGCTGCAAGACGGACACGATCCCCGGCAACACGGCCGCGACGGAAACGGCGCTGGCGCGCGACGATCTGCAGGTGTGGTCCGAACAGTGGACGGGCCGCTCGGAAATCACCGCGAAAGCGGTTGCCGACGGCCACGTGAAGCTGCTCGGCGACACGCTGCCGGGCGGCACCAATGAAGGCTGGTTCGTGCCCGAGTACGTCGTGAAGGGCGATGCGAAGCGCAACATCAAGCCCGTCGCGCCGAACCTCGTTTCGGTGACCGATCTGCCGAAGTACAAAGGCGTGTTCGAAGACGACGAAGAGCCGGGCAAGGGCCGCTTCCTGAACTGCCCGTCGGGCTGGGACTGCGAGCGCGTGAACCGGCGCCTGCTGAAAACGCTGAATCTCGACGACTCGTACACCGACTTCCGCCCCGGCACGGGCGCGGCACTCGATGCCGCGATCGAATCGGCGTATCAGCGCGGCAAGCCGATCCTCTTCTACTACTGGGAACCCGCAGCGCTGATGGCGAAGTACAAGTTCGTCCAGCTGAAAATGCCCGCGTTCAACCAGAAGTGCTGGGACACGCTGCGCGCGGATAACAGCACGTCGCAATGCGCGTCGTCGTATCTCGTATCGCATCTGAAGGTCGGCGTGTCGACGCCGTTCTATCAGGCCGAGCCGCAACTGATGGACACCTACTCGAAGGTCAGCTTCCCGATGGACTTCCTCAACAAGACCATCCTCGAGATGACGAGCAAGAAGATCGACGGCCAGACGATGGCGAAACAGTTCCTGCGCGATCACCCGGATATGTGGAAGGCATGGGTGCCCACCGACGTGGCGCAAAAGGTTCAGGCCGCGCTGGCTGGCTGATATCGACACCGACGCGTCATGACGTACCGGAGGGTTTCAACATGAATTCGATCTTCCTGCATCTGTCGATCGCCGACTGGGTGAACGACCATGTGCAATCGTTCGTCGCCGCGTACGGCGACAGTTTCCACGACTTCAGCACGGCGCTCTTGCGCTATGTGCTGGTGCCGCTCGAAGGCGCGCTGCGCGCGACGCCCGCATTGGCGATCCTGATCGCCGTCGGGCTGCTGACGCTGAACGCGACGCGGCGCATCGGCATCGCGGCGTTTTTCGTGCTGCTGCTGTATGTGATCGGCTGCTTCGGTCTGTGGGACAAGCTGATGCAGACGCTCGCGCTGATGCTCGTCGCGACCGTGCTGTCCGTCGTGCTCGGCGTGCCGCTTGGCATCTGGGCGTCGCGCAGCCCGTGGATGCGGCGCGTACTGCTGCCCGTGCTCGACATCATGCAGACGCTGCCGAGCTTCGTGTATCTGATCCCCGTGCTGATGCTGTTCGGCCTCGGCAAGGTGCCCGCGATTCTCGCGACGATCATCTACGCGCTGCCACCGCTGATCCGTCTTACCGATCTCGGTATCCGGCATGTGGATGGGGATGTCGTCGAAGCGGCCCGCGCGTTCGGCACGACGCGCTGGCAGCTGCTCGTCAACGTGCAGTTGCCGCTCGCGCGGCCGAGCATCATGGCGGGTATCAACCAGACGACGATGATGGCGCTGTCGATGGTCGTGATCGCGTCGATGATCGGCTCGCGCGGACTCGGCGAAGACGTGCTCGCGGGCATCCAGACGCTCGATATCGGCAAGGGCATGCAGGCGGGCATCGCGATCGTGATTCTCGCGATCGTCATCGACCGGATCAGCCAGGGCTACGGGCAGGACCGCCGCACGCGCAGGCTCGTCGCGCAGCGCCGCAGGGCGAAGGCGGCATCGCGCGTTCCGTATCGGAATGCAGGCGCGCCGCGTGAAGACGAAGCAACGGCAACGGGCAACGAAAACGCAACGCAGAGCGGCCTCGAAACCCGCGCGGCAGATTGACGGAGGGCACGGACATGTCATCGATCGAAGTGAAGAACGTGTACAAGCTCTTTGGCCCGGAAGCGGGACACAAGCGCGTGCTCGACCTGCTGAAAAGCGGCAAGACCAAGCCGGAAGTGCTCGCGCAAACGGGCTGCAACGTCGGGCTGAACAACGTGAGCCTGCATATCGGCTCGGGTGAGATCTACGTGATCATGGGGCTGTCGGGCTCGGGCAAGTCGACGCTCGTGCGCCACTTCAACCGGCTGATCGAGCCGACGGCGGGCGAGATCGTGATCGACGGTTCGGACGTCATCAAGCTCGATCCGCATGGGCTGCGCGAGCTGCGCCGCTACAAGGTGAGCATGGTGTTCCAGAACTTCGGCCTGCTGCCGCATCAGACCGTGCTCGACAACACCGCCTATGCGCTGCGCACGCGCGGCGAGAGCAAGGCGGAGGCGAACGAGAAGGCGCGCATGTGGCTCGGCAAGGTGGGGCTCGACGGATACGGCGACCATTACCCGGATGAGCTGTCGGGCGGCATGCGTCAGCGCGTGGGTCTCGCACGCGCACTCGCCGCCGATACCGACGTGCTGCTGATGGACGAGGCGTTCTCCGCGCTCGATCCGCTGATCCGCACGGAAATGCAGGATCAGCTTCTGCAACTGCAGGCGACGCTCAACAAGACAATCGTGTTCATCACGCACGATCTGGACGAAGCGCTGCGCATCGGCAACCGCATCGCGATTCTGCGCGACGGCACGCTGGTGCAGGAAGGCACGCCGAACGAAATCCTCACGAAACCCGCCGACGACTACGTCGCGCGGTTCGTCGAACGGCGCTCGGGCGCGCATTGAGTTTGGTCTTGCGCTGACGCTGGCGGGGCAACGCAAGGCGGCGGGTAAAATGCAGGCGATGACGGCGTCCTTCACCACGAAGGACGCCGTCGACGTTTGATACATCGCTGTTCGTCTGTGCCCTTCTGCCCGCCCCAATGAATCTCGAAAGCGTTCTCTTTTCCCAGGGTTTCGGTTCGCGCCGCCAGTGCCGCGCATTGATCGCGGATGGCCGCGTGTCGGTCGGCGGCGCGACGCTCGCAGATCCCGACGCCAACGTCGATACGAATGCGCTGGCGTTCGAAGTCGACGGTACGGCGTGGCCTTATCGTGAGCGCGCTTACATCCTGCTCAACAAGCCCGCGGGCTACGAATGCTCGCGCGATCCGCAGCATCATCTGAGCGTGTTCAATCTGTTGCCCGCGCAGTTCGCGACGCGCGGCGTCCAATGCGTCGGACGGCTCGATCAGGACACGACGGGCCTGCTGCTGCTCTCCGACGACGGCCAGTTCGTCCACGCGTACACGTCGCCCAAACGCAAGGTGCCGAAGGTCTACCTCGCGACGACCCGTCATCCACTCGACGACGCGCAACTCGCCGCGTTGCGCGAAGGCGTACTGCTGCACGGCGAAGCGAAGCCGATCGCGGCCGTCGCTGCTCATGCGCGCGGCGAACACGCGCTGGAACTCACCGTGCTGGAAGGCAAATACCATCAGGTGAAGCGGATGGTCGCGGCGGCGGGCAACCGTGTCGAGGCGCTGCATCGCGAGCGGGTCGGCGGGCTCGCGCTGCCCGCGTCGCTGGCTGAAGGCGCGTGGCAATGGCTCGATGAGTCTCACCTGGGCGCACTACGGAACGGGTAAACGATCAATGCCCGGCCTCATCGTTTCAAGTGATTGAGACTACGTGGGATTCCGAACAAAAACGCTACAAAAACCTTGCAGAACGCTGCGACGTAGCATGCTTGCTCCGAACGCCCGTCCTATACTCGGATCAACAAAGATTACAAAGCTGGCAAGGAGGCGCCATGGTCATCTACGGCAACCTGGCGGTTTCATACGCGATGATGGCGTTCATCGGGCTCGGACTTTTGCTGATTGGCGGCGTGTTGGCCGTCATGCATCGTCGGCACAGGTACGAGCCGAATCTGGTCGCTGCTCTGATCGGTGCGTTCTGCTGCTTCCTGTTGCTGGAAGCGCTACCTGCCCTCACCTGATCGCTGCGCTTTCCGTCACGGCTTGTCTGCGCGCGGCTGCGTGCGGCTATGGCTCGCTACCGTACGCAGAAAGTCGTCGACGCTCGGATAGCGCAGCCTGAAGCGCAACTCACGCTTCAGACGCGTGTTGACGAGACGCCGCGACTCGCGCATGAACGACAGCATCATCTCGCCGAGTTGCTGTTCCGCTTCGTCGCGTGCGATACGCGGCGCGCGCTCGATGCCGAATGCGTCCGCCACCCGGTCGAAGTACTCACCCATTTTCAGCGTTGTGTCGTCGGATGCGTGGATCACGCGTGACGATCGGCCGTGCGTCGACATGCGCAGCAGGATCGCGGCGAGATCGTCGGCGTGGATGTGATTCGTGTAGACGTCGTCGGCATCGACGAGCGCCGGGGTGTGTTTTTCCAGCCGCGCGAGCGGCAGCCGGTTGCCCGCGTAGATGCCCGGAATGCGTGCGATGCTCGCCGTGATTGCACGCCGAGTGGCCGCGCGCCGCAATTGCGTCTCCGCCGACACGCGGCGCTTCGCTCGCTCGTTGGCAGGCGCGACGGGGCGCGTTTCGTCGAGCCACGCGCCGCCGCAATCGCCGTAGACGCCCGTCGTGCTCGCATAGACGACGCGCGAACGCTGGCTCGGCCGATGCCCGGCCCGCGGAGCCGGATACCCCCCGTCGGGTACAATACTGGATGTTTTGCGTGCACGAATGCCGTGCTGCGCGCGCCGCAACCGCCCCGTCGCAAGATGACGGACACGCCGGACACGCGGTGCAGTCAGCGTGGCGATCAGCGCGCGCGTGCGCGTGTCGACGTCGCCTGTTCTTTGCGGAGGCGCGAGATGCAGGACGGTCGGCGCGAGACGCGCAAGACGAGCAAGGCTCGCGCGCACGTCGAGATCGCCGACGATCGGCGTGACGCCAGCCGCGCGCAGTTCGTCGCGGCGCTCCGCGTGACTGGTGAGCGCATAGAGACGCGCGCGTCCTTGCAGTTGCCGCACGCAGCGCATGCCGACATCGCCGCAACCGACGATCAGCACGCGCGGTCTGCGCAATTTTCGTGTCGCTTTCATCGTGGACGCATTGTAGCCGCGATCCACGGCACGCATTGGTTACCGACTTTCTGTATTCGAAGACTGAACGACTTATGGCATTCAATGTAACGCTCCGGCAAAGCGGCCGGCAGTTTCAGGTGGAACCCGACGAACCCGTGCTGACAGCCGCCCTTCGCCAGGGCGTCGGCCTGCCGTACGGCTGCAAGAACGGCGCATGCGGCTCGTGCAAGGGCGCGGTCGTCGGCGGCGAGGTCGAGCAGCGCGCGCATTCGTCGTCCGCGCTGTCGAACGACGAGAAGACGCGCGGCCTGGCGCTGTTGTGTTGCGCCACCGCTTGCACGGACCTCGAGATCGACATCCGCGAAGTGACGGGCATCGGCGACGTGCAGATCAAGAAGCTGCCGTGCCGCGTGAACGCAATCGAGCGCAAGGCCGACGACGTCGTCGTGCTGAAGCTGCAATTGCCCGCGAATGAGCGCCTGCAGTACATGGCGGGCCAGTACCTCGAATTCATCCTGAAGGACGGCAAGCGCCGCAGCTATTCGATGGCGAGCGCGCCGCACGCGGACGGTCCTGTCGAACTGCATATCCGCCACATGCCGGGCGGCGCGTTCACAGATCACGTCTTCAACACGATGAAGGAGCGCGACATCCTGCGCTTCGAGGCGCCGCTCGGCACGTTCTTCCTGCGCGAAGAGTCGGACAAGCCGATCGTGCTGCTCGCGTCGGGCACGGGCTTCGCGCCGCTGAAGGCGATCGTCGAGCATGCCGTGTTCAAGAACATCACGCGTCCGATGACACTCTACTGGGGCGCGCGCCGCAAGAAGGACCTGTACATGATGGAGCTCGCCGACCAATGGGCACGCGAGATTCCGAACTTCAAGTTCGTGCCGGTTCTCTCCGAACCGGATGCGGACGACGCATGGACGGGCCGCATCGGCTTCGTTCATCGGGCCGTCATCGAAGATCTGCCAGACTTGTCGGCGTATCAGGTGTATGCATGCGGCGCGCCTGTGATGGTCGAGTCGGCACAGCGCGATTTCACGCAGCATCATCGCCTGCCGGAAGACGAGTTCTATGCGGATTCGTTCACGAGCGCAGCCGATCTCGCGAACCCCGTCTGATCGTTGCGCAAGCACGCTTCGATTGTGAGAAACGGCCGGCAGTGCGTGAAGACATGCAAATTGCAGGTTTACACGGGCGCCGGCATTGTCGTATTCTTTCGCGCATGAACCGCATCCAGTCCGAACTTCGACGTCGCCGCTCGCTGCTCCCTTAGGGGCGCCGCTGGCTTCGTCACGGATTCGCGCGAACAACGCGCACGCAGTTCGAATCATGAAAGCCACGGCATGCCGTGGCTTTTTGTATTTCTGCCGTACCCGTCGTGCTTTTTTCTTTCCGTTGCTGGGCCATGTTGTCCAAGGCGGTTTTTCATCCCTGTTTGCCTGGAGCCTGTAGCCATGAACTTCAATGAGTATCCGATCGATTCGCTGATGTACATCACGAACCGGCCCGAAATCGTTTTCACGCACGGCAAGGGCTCATGGCTCTACGACAACACCGGCAAGCGATATCTGGATTTCATTCAGGGCTGGGCCGTCAATAGCCTCGGCCATTGCAACGACGGCGTGATCGAAGCACTCACGCAACAGGCGCGCACGCTGATCAATCCGTCGCCCGCGTTCTACAACGAACCGATGGCGAAGCTCGCGGGCCTGCTCACGCAGCATAGCTGCTTCGACAAGGTGTTCTTCACGAACAGCGGCGCCGAGGCAAACGAAGGCGCGATCAAGCTTGCGCGCAAGTGGGGCAAGAAGTTCAAGGGCGGTGCGTACGAGATCATCACGTTCGATCACAGCTTCCACGGCCGCACGATCGCGACGATGTCGGCAAGCGGCAAGCCGGGCTGGGACACGATCTATGCGCCGCAGGTGCCGGGCTTTCCGAAAGCTGACCTGAACGACATCGCGTCGGTCGAAAAACTGATCACCGACAAGACCGTCGCCGTGATGCTCGAGCCGATCCAGGGTGAAGGCGGTGTGCTTCCCGCATCGCGCGAGTTCATGCAGCAGCTGCGCGAGCTGACGAAGAAGCACAACCTGCTGTTGATCGTCGATGAAGTGCAGAGCGGCTGCGGCCGTGCGGGCACGCTGTTCGCGTACGAGCTGTCGGGTGTCGAGCCGGACGTGATGACGCTGGCGAAGGGTATCGGCAGCGGCGTGCCGCTGGGTGCACTGTTGTGCAAGAAGCATGTCGAGGTGTTTGAAGCGGGCGACCAGGGCGGCACGTACAACGGCAATCCGCTGATGACGGCAGCCGGCTATTCGGTGATCTCGCAACTGACGGCGCCTGGCTTCCTCGATGGCGTGAAGGCGCGTGGCGAATATCTGCGCACGAAGCTGCTCGAACTGTCTGCCGAGCGCGGCTTCGAGGGCGAGCGTGGCGAAGGTCTGCTGCGTGCGCTGCTGCTTGGGAAGGATATCGGCAACCAGATCGTCGAGAAGGCGCGTTTGATGCAGCCGGATGGGCTGTTGCTCAACGCCGCGCGTCCTAATCTGCTGCGTTTCATGCCCGCTTTGAACGTGACGACGGAAGAGATCGACCAGATGATGGCGATGCTGCGGTCGATTCTGGATACGCTGTGATTGGCGCGGCTTCCCTGTCGATCCGCGTGTTCGATGCGGCCGATACGGATGCCGTGATCGCGCTGTGGCTCGAAGCGTTTCCTGAGTATAAGGATGCGAGCCGGCCGCAGCGTAATCCGCATCTGTCGATCGCTAACAAGCTGGCTACGCAGCCTGAACTGTTCTTCGTTGCCGTGAAGGATGGGGGCATCGTTGGAACTGTGATGGCTGGGTATGATGGGCATCGAGGCTGGCTGTATTCGCTTGCTGTCGAGGCGGCGGCCAGGCGCCTTGGGATTGGGACTTTGCTTGTGCGGCATGCTGAAGCGGCGCTTACCGCGCGGGGGTGTCCTAAGGTGAATCTGCAGGTGCTGAGCGCGAAGGCCGATGTGCAGGCTTTTTATGAGTCGCTTGGGTATGTTGCTGATGCGGTGATTAGTCTTGGGAAACGGTTGGGGGCAGTGGCTTAGGTTTGGTTTTTTGGCTTCGCCTTTGTGCTGGCATCCGCGTTACGGTGTTTGCTGTTCACGCGTCGCCCCTGTGTGTTTGCCTTTTCGCTGGCATCCGCGTTTTGCCTTCGTGCTTCAAGCGTCGCCCCTGTGCGGGGCGGCACCTACTTTTCTTTGCCGCCGCAAAGAAAAGTAGGCAAAAGAAAGCGGCTAACACCGCCAACATTTCTTCTTGCCTGAGGGCCCCCAAGCGGTCCCACACTTCACACGGCAACGTCCTTGTTCGCGTGTGTTGCCAACGCGCTGAATGAGCGCCTCACCAACTTCAAACACCCGCACAAGGGCTAGCGGTAGCGAATGGTTTGTGCCGCCCAGGTGGCAAACTGTGTGTAGGTTGTCGCACCGCACAGGTGAGTGCTCTTACCAGAAACACCAACCTTGCTACTCAGTCCGGAGTGATGCGCGTATGGCGCGAAAGCCTACACACAGTTTGCCACCTGGGCGGCGGCGGAATGTCCGGCACGGCGTGCTGCGACGCGTGCACATGAAGCAGGTGAGGCGTACAGAGAGAGCGTTGGCAACGCACGTGAACAAGTGCGTTACCGTGTGAAGGACGGGGCCGTTGGGGGCCCTCAGGCAAGAACAAGAGTTAGCGGTGTTAGCCGCTTTCTTTTGCCTACTTTTCTTTGCGGCGGCAAAGAAAAGTAGGTGCCGCCCCGCACAGGGGCGACGCTTGAAGCACGAAGGCATAACGCGGATGCCAGCGAAAAGGCGAAGCCAAAACCAAAACCAATCAAAGCCCACGACAAAACAAAAAAGGCCACACGCCTGAACGTGCAGCCCTTCCTGTTAAAACAAAAAAACCAACCGCGAGAGTTACTCGCCGAGATACGCGGCCCGCACCTTCGGATCATGAAGCATCTGCTTGGCATCCCCCGACATCGTGACCATACCCGAATCCATCACATAACCGCGATCCGCAGCCTGCAAGGCAAGTCGCGCATTCTGCTCAACCAGCATGACCGTGATGCCTTCCTTGGAAATCTCGCGCACGACTTCGAAGATCTTCTCGACCATGATCGGCGACAGCCCCATCGACGGCTCGTCGAGCAGCAACAGCTTCGGCTTCGAGATAACCGCACGCGCCATCGCCAGCATCTGCTGCTCACCACCGGACAGCGTACCCGCCAACTGCGTCGCACGCTCCTTCAACCGCGGAAAGAACCCGAACATCCGCTCGACGTCCTTCTTGATCCCTTCATTATCGGTACGCAGATAAGCCCCCATCTGCATATTCTCGATAATCGACATACGCGCGAAGATCCCGCGCCCTTCCGGCACCATCGCGAGACCACGCTTCAGAAGCTCGTGCGCCGGCACGCCCTTGATCGACTGGCCCATGTACTCGATATCACCGGCCGAGTAAGGCTTCAGGCCCGTAATAGCCTTCATGGTCGTCGTCTTGCCCGCGCCATTGGCGCCGATCAGCGTAACGAGTTCGCCCTGCGCGATCTCCAGGTCAACACCCTTGACGGCCTGAATGCCGCCGTAGTTGACCTGCAGGCCCTTGATTTTCAACATTGCCGTAGCCATCAGTGGACCCCCGCACCCAGATAAGCCTCGATCACCTTCGGGTCCTTCTGCACGTCGTGCGGCAGACCTTCAGCGATCACCTTGCCATAGTCGAGCACTGTCATCCGGTTGCACAGGCCCATCACCAGTTTCACGTCGTGCTCGATCAGCAGGATCGTCTTGCCGTCCGCGCGGATCTTGTCGAGCAGCTTCGTCAGTTCGACCTTCTCCGTTGCGTTCATGCCGGCAGCCGGTTCGTCCAGTGCGAGCAGCTTCGGATCGGTTGCCAGTGCACGCGCGATTTCCAGACGGCGCTGGTGACCGTACGACAGGTTGCGCGACGTGTAGTCCGCGTACTGCAGCACGCCGACATACTCGAGCAGTTCCAGCGCGCGTTCCTTGATCTCGCGCTCTTCCTTGCGCTCAGCCGGCGTCTGGAACACGGCGCCCAGCAGACCGTGCTTCGTGCGCACGTGGCGGCCGACCATCACGTTTTCCAGCGCAGTCATGCCGCCGAACAGACGGATGTTCTGGAACGTACGCGCGATGCCCGCCTTCGCCACCTGATACACAGCCGTCGGCGTGTACGGCGTGCCGTCGAGCTTGAACTCGCCCGAGTCCGGCGTGTAGAGACCAGTAATCACGTTGAAGAACGTGGTCTTGCCAGCGCCGTTCGGGCCGATCAGACCGTAAATCGTGCCTTCTTCGATCTGAAGGCCCACGTCCGACAGCGCCTGCAAGCCACCAAAGCGCTTGTTCACGCCCTTTACGGACAGACGGATTTGCTTGTCGCTCATGTTTAATTCTCCTGTCCGTTAAGCGCGCACCGGCTTCTTGTTGCTGCGCTTGGCAATCTTCGCGATCTTGTCCTCGTGCTTCGGCGACGGCCACAGGCCTTCCGAGCGGTACAGCATGATCAGCACCATCGCGAGTGCGTAGACGAGCTGACGGATCACTTCCGTGTCGACGACTTCGTGACCGAAGATCAGGTGTTGCAGCGGACCCATCGTCGAGCGCAGGAATTCCGGCAGCACGGCGAGCAGCACCGCGCCGAGAATCACGCCCGGAATATGGCCCATGCCGCCCAGCACCACGGCCGCCAGCACGACGATCGATTCCGGCAGCGTGAACGATTCCGGCGACACGAAGCCCTGGAACATGCCGAACATCGAGCCCGACAGGCCGCCAAACGACGCACCCATCGCGAACGCGAGCAGCTTCACGTCACGGGTGTTGATGCCCATCGCCTTCGCGGCAATTTCGTCTTCGCGGATGGCGGCCCAGGCGCGGCCGATGCGCGAGTGCTGCAGACGCGTACACACCCAGATCACGAACAGCGCACACAGCACGAACACGTAGTAGTACGAGTACACCGACGGAATCGTCAGGCCGAACAGCGAGTGCGACTGCGAGAGGCTGAAATCGCCGAGATGAACGGGGTCGATGCCCGTGATGCCCTTCGGGCCGTTCGTGATGTTCGCCGGACGGTCGAGGTTGTTCAGGAAGATCCGGACGATTTCCCCGAAGCCCAACGTCACAATGGCAAGGTAGTCGCCACGCAGACGCAGCGTCGGCGCACCGAGAATCACACCGAAGAACGCAGCGACTGCCATTGCGCACGGCACGATGATCCAGAACGGCACGTGCAGCCCGCCCGGCGCGAGATGCGCGATCCATTCGAATTGCGACGACAGGTGCGGCGAACTCAACAATGCGGCCGTGTACGCGCCCACTGCGTAGAACGCGATGTAGCCCAGATCCAGCAGGCCGGCGAAGCCGACCACTACGTTCAGGCCTAGCGCGAGCATCACATACAGCATCGCGAAGTCGAGCACGCGGACCCAGTAGTTGCCGCCGGCGGTGCCGATGACGAAGGGCGCGGCGATCACGAACACGGCGGTGATGATGCCCACCACCAGCGTCTTCGTCATATTCCGTTCAGGGATGAGCGTCGTGGACGGCTCGATTGGTTGAATAGAGGTCATTGTGTTTGCTCCTTTCCCTTACGCACGATCCGCGACACGTTCGCCAAGCAGGCCCGACGGACGGAACACCAGCACGATGATCAGCACGATGAACGCGAACACGTCCTGATAGTTACTGCCGAACACGCCACCCGTGAGGTTGCCGATGTAGCCGGCACCCAGCTGTTCGATCAGACCGAGAATCACGCCGCCGACCATTGCGCCGCCGAGGTTGCCGATACCGCCGAGCACCGCCGCCGTAAATGCCTTGAGGCCGGGAATGAAGCCCATATAGAAGTGCGCGTTGCCGTATTCCGACGCGATCATCACGCCCGCCAGCGCCGCCAGCGCCGAGCCGATCATGAACGTCGCCGAGATCACGAAGTTCGGGTTCACGCCCATCAGCGAGGCGACACTCGGGTTCTCGGCGATCGCGCGCATCGCGCGGCCGAGCTTCGTCCTGTGCACGAGGAGCAGCAGGCCCGCCATCACGAGGAACGCGACGACGATGATCACGATTTCAGTCATCGAGATCACGGCGCCCGGCGTCGTGTCGGTGGCCTTGATCACGTTCAGCGGATCGGTCGGCAGGAGCTGCGGGAACGGCAGCGGGTTGCGCGACCAGATCATCATCGCGAGCGTCTGCAGCAGGATCGACACGCCGATCGCGGTGATCAGCGGGGCGAGACGCGGCGCCTTGCGCAGCGGCCGGTAAGCCACGCGTTCGATCGTGTAGCCCACCGCCGCGCAGACAATGGCCGCTATGACCAGCGCGATACACAGCGTCGGTATATTGCCGAGACCGGGAAAGTGGTTCTGCAATACCCCGATACAGGACAGGGCAACCATCGCCCCGACCATCAGGATGTCGCCGTGCGCGAAGTTGATGATGCCGAGAATGCCGTACACCATCGTGTAGCCCAGTGCGATGATGGCGTAGACGCTGCCAAGCACCAGTCCGTTGAGAACCTGCTGGATGAAAATATCCATTTAATGCTCCTTAGCCCGTGCGACTGGATTCGCGCGCTTCATCTGCCGGTTGGCACTGATGCTTCACGCAAATCGCAACGGCACTGCGGGTACTGATGTAAAAGACCGGTAAGGGTTATCTTCGTCGAGCGTCTGTAGCCACCGGGTTGCAGCGGCCCGCGCGCTCGACGCGGATGCAAAAACGGCACCGTCGGATGGTCCGGTGCCGTCAGGCTGTACGTCCCGTCATTACATCTTCACGACGTCGAGGACCGCTTTCTTGCCGTCCTTGAAGTCGTAAAGCGTAATCGCGCCTTCTTTCAGGTCGCCCTTGTCGTCGAATGCGATGTGACCGATTACACCTGTGTAGTCAGTCGAGGGCATCGCAGCGAGCACCTTGGGCGGCTCGATCGAATTGGCGCGCTTCATTGCGTCGACGATCACGTATACAGCGTCATACGTGAACGGCGCGTAAATCTGCACCGGCGTGTGGAAGCGTGCGTCGTACTTCTTTTCGAAGTCCGCTCCCCTTTCCATCTTCGAAAGCGCAAGTCCTGCTTCCGAACACACGAGGTTCTGAACGGCACTGCCCGCCAGTTCCCCCACCTTGTCGGTGCACACGCCGTCGCCGCCAAGGATTTTTGCCCTGATCCCGAGCGCCGCTGCCTGTTTCGTGAACGGCCCGCCCGTTGCATCCATGCCGCCGAACATGATGGCGTCCGGCTGGGCACTTTTAATCTTTGTGAGGATGGCCCGGAAATCCGTGGCCCGGTCATTGGTCGCCTCGCGCGCGACGATCTTCGCGCCGCCCGCTTCCGCCGTCTTCGCGAATTCGTCAGCAAGACCCTTGCCATACGCAGTCGCGTCGTCGACCACGGCGATCCGTTTCGCGCCGAGGGACTTCGTCGCGTAGTTCGCCAGCGCCGGACCTTGCTGCGCATCGGTCGCGACAACCCGGTAGGTCGTCTTGAAGCCTTGCTGCGTATAGGCCGGATTCGTCGAGGATGGCGATATCTGCACAATGCCCGCGTCGCTATATATCTTCGAGGCCGGAATCGACACACCCGAATTCAGGTGCCCGACTACGGCAACTACATGATCGTCCACCAACTTCTGCGCGACCTGCGTACCCGTTTTCGGATCGCCCGCATCGTCCTGCGCGTCGAGTTGCAACTGGATCTTGCGGCCGTCGATGGTCAACCCCTGCGTATTGATCTCTTCAATAGCGAGACGCGCCCCGTTTTCATTGTCCTTGCCCAGATGTGCAATGCCGCCCGTCAAAGGGGCCGCATGACCGATCTTCACGACAGTCACTTCGCTTGCGCTCGCCGCCGACACTGCCACCGCTGCCGACGCACTCTTGTCCGCCTCGCCTTCGTTCTTTTTGCTGCACGCGGTCAACATCGCAACAGCGGCCGCGATGGACACGGCACAAGCAAACTTGACTCGCATTAAATAGGTCTCCTGCGCCTTGCTAAATCTGGCGTCCCGAGGCGTTCAAGGCCTGAGAACGGGCGCATTGTAACTCCAATTTTGCGACGGGCAATATTGTTGGAGGCGCAGGGTTTTCCTGCATTGCAACCGTGCTGCGAGGCCCTTAGCGGCTGATCATCGCAACCTGGTTGCGCCAGTTTTCCGTGCATCAGTTGCACCACTGCTGACGCCTTGCAGCATCAGATGTTGCAGAGATTTCGCTGCGAGCCCGATGCTGCGGACTTCGGCATATCCATCTGTCTCAATATTATGTTAGTCCTCAAATGCACCGTATTTGTGCGCTTGTCCGCACATCAACGCAATTGTCTGGCGAAAAACGGGGCGCGATCGGTCTCATTCACCCAAATTACGCCCCGGAAAACAAAAAGAATGTTCGCCTCGACACCGTCCCTGGTTTGTTTTTCGGTGATATGGCACCGTTTTTATGATGATTTCTGATGTGCAAAGGCAATAAAAAAGCGCGCCCGCGGCGCGCTTTTTCAGTTGGGGACAGGTCTTCAGGCGGGCAAACCGAGCCCGCGCGGCAGTGGAAACGCAATGTTTTCCTCGATGCCTTCCAGCGCGCGCACGTTGCGCACGCCCAGCTCGCGCAGACGGCCGATCACGGCCTGAGCCAGTGCTTCCGGCGCCGACGCGCCCGCCGTCACGCCGATGCGGCGCTTGTCGGCAACCCACGCGGGATCGATCTGATCCGGCGAGTCGACCATATAGGAAGGGACGCCGAGCTTTTCGGCCAGTTCGCGCAGCCGGTTGGAGTTCGAGCTGTTCGGGCTGCCGACGACGATCACCACATCGCACTGCGGCGCCATGAACTTGACGGCATCCTGGCGGTTTTGCGTCGCGTAGCAGATGTCCTGCTTCTTCGGTTCCTTGACGTTCGGAAACTTCGCCTTCAGCGCGGCAATGATCTGCGCGGCGTCATCCACTGACAGCGTGGTCTGCGTCACGTAGGCGATGCGCTCAGGGTCGGCGAGTTGCAGCGCCTGCACGTCGTCGATATCTTCGACGAGATACATGCCCTCGGCCGTCTGTCCCATCGTCCCTTCGACTTCGGGGTGGCCCTTGTGGCCGATCATCACGATGTCGAAGCCTTCCGCGCGCATCTTCGCGACTTCGATGTGAACCTTGGTGACGAGCGGACAGGTCGCGTCGTACACGCGCAGGCCGCGCTCGTCGGCTTCGGCACGCACGGCCTTCGACACGCCATGCGCGCTGAAGATCACCGTGCTGCCCGACGGCACTTCGTCCAACTGCTCGATGAAGATCGCGCCCTTCTTGCGCAGGTCTTCGACGACATACGCGTTATGAACGATTTCGTGACGCACGTAGATCGGCGAGCCGTACAGCTTGATGGCGCGTTCGACGATCTCGATCGCCCGATCGACGCCGGCGCAGAATCCGCGCGGCTGCGCAAGCAGGATTTCAGCTTCGGCGAGAGTCGTGTCCGTGATGCTCATGTTTACAGGATCCCGATGATTTTGACTTCGAACGTCAGCGCCTGGCCGGCGAGCGGATGGTTGAAATCGAAGAGAGCCGAGGTTTCACCCACTTCCTTCAGCACGCCCGCATAGCGACCGCCGCCCGGCGCATTGAATTCGACTAGATCGCCGGGAGAAAAATCCTCGCCGATCATCGCGTTTTCGCGCAGCGTGGCCAGCGACACGCGCTGGATCAGCTCCGGGTTGCGCGGGCCGAATCCCTGACCCGGCTCTAGCTGAAAGGTCGAATGGTGGCCCACCTTCAATCCCAGCAGAATGTCTTCCAGCGGCGGCGCCAGTTGGCCCGCGCCCAGCAGCAGCGTAGCGGGTTTGTCGTTGAAAGTGCTGACGATCTCGGCGCCATCGGCAAGCGAAAGCCGGTAGTGAAGTGTGATGTGCGAACCGGGTTTCACTTCGGAGATGTCGATGATGCTCATGCGGTACTCGTTCGGTCGTGGCGCGCGGCGCACAAACGCAGCGGCGCGGGTCGCGCGCATGGCGGGCCCATGCCATGCCGGGGGCGCCGTGCGCAAAGGATCTATTGTAAGCCACATATCCCGAGCCGGCTGGAACGTTGCTGCGCGGCGCGTCGTCGCCGCTTCATCCGAAATTCGAAGGACACAGCCATGAACGACACGATAGTCATGCCGCGCTCCGCGGCAGAAAAGCCTCCGATACGCCGTCCGCAGCCCGCGTGGCCGACCCGCGACATGCCGCGCGAGCGGCTGCTCGAGGCCGGCCCGGCGGCGCTCTCCGAAACCGAACTGGTCGCGCTCGTGCTCGGCTCCGGGCTACCCGGCCACAATGTCTTCGACGTCGCGCGCTCGCTGCTGGGGCGCTTCGGCTCGTTGCGCGCGATGCTCGACGCGACGCCCGAAGACTTCGACGGCGTGCGCGGCGTCGGCCCGGCCAAGCGCGCGCAACTGCTGGCAATCATGGAGATGGCGCGGCGCGCGCTCGCGGAAAAGATGCGCGAGCGTCCGCTGATCGACTCGCCCGAAGCCGTCGAGGACTATTTGCGGCTGTTGATCGGCTCGCGGCCGTACGAGGTGTTCATCTGCCTCTTTCTGGACACCCGGCACCGGCTGATCCGCTCGGAAGAAAACTCGCGTGGCTCGCTCACGCGCATGGCCGTATACCCGCGCGAGATCGTTCGGCGCACGCTGTCGGTCAATGCGGCAAGCCTGATCGTCGCGCATAATCACCCGTCCGGCGCCGTCAAGCCGAGCGCCAGTGACCGCCAGCTCACGCGCGTGCTGCGCGACACCCTCGCACTGATCGACGTGCAACTGATCGACCATCTGGTGATCGGCGCGAACGAGACGTTTTCTTTCGCGCGCGCGGGCTGGCCATGAGCCGCAGCGCAATGAGCACACAGCGGGAAAGGCGCGGGCGGCGGCGTTGCGCATCCGTCCTGTCCGTCGCAAATAAGGTTTGATATTTCGGCTTTTTTTCTGCTAGAATTTCGGTTTGCCTCTTTCCAACCCCTGTTCCGAAGCCTCAAGGCCTTTCCGGAAAGCGAGAGATTAAGTCGGCTACGGCTTGGTTCTTATGTTTTCCCGGGAAACTTCACGGCGTTCCGAACTCAGAATTAGCGTATTAGGAGTGCTCTCATGGCACGCGTATGCCAAGTAACTGGGAAAGCGCCGATGAGCGGCAACAACGTTTCCCACGCCAACAACAAGACCAAGCGTCGTTTTCTTCCGAACCTGCAGAACCGCCGTTTCTGGGTTGAAAGCGAAAACCGTTGGGTGCGCCTCCGCGTCTCGAACGCCGGCCTGCGCCTGATCGACAAGAACGGTATCGACACCGTGCTCGCAGATCTGCGCGCACGTGGCGAAGCCTAAGGAGTAAATCATGGCCAAGGGCGCACGCGACAAGATCAAGCTGGAATCGACCGCTGGTACGGGTCACTTCTACACGACGACGAAGAACAAGCGCAACATGCCGGAAAAGATGGAGATCATGAAGTTCGATCCCGTCGTCCGTAAGCACGTGGCGTACAAGGAAACGAAGATCAAGTAATCTGGTCTTCTACCTGTCGAAAAAGCCCCGCACCATGCGGGGCTTTTTGTTTTCCGGCTACCGGCTTTGCGGTGGCCCTCTTCACCATCCCCTCCTCTTGCGACGCGCGCGCAATAGCCTACGCCGATCGGTCAGCTTTTCCTCGGCGGTTTCAACGCGTATGCTGTTCTGTTTCCCAATCGAACGGTCTTGGCGGCGCTCGCCGCACCGGCCGCGCAATACGACGGAGAGAGGAGATGAATTTCGATGTAGCGATTGTCGGCAGCGGACTGGCCGGTTTGAGTGTCGCGCTGAATCTCGCGCAGACGCGGCGCGTCGCCGTGATCGCCAAGCGTTCGCTGACGGAGGGCGCCAGCGACTGGGCGCAAGGCGGCATCGCCGCCGTGCTCGATTCTGCCGATAGCGTCGAGAATCACGTCGACGACACATTGATCGCCGGCGGCGGCTTGTGTGATGAAGCGGCGACGCGCTTTATCGTCGAGCATGGCCGCGAGGCGATTCAATGGCTGATCGACCAGGGCGTGCCGTTCACAAAGGACGACGCCGCCGAGCTCGGCTTCCACCTGACGCGCGAAGGCGGCCACAGCCATCGGCGCATCATCCACGCCGCCGATGCAACGGGCCACGCCGTCGTCGCGACGCTTAGCGAGCGCGTGCGGCAACATCCGAACATCACGCTGCTCGAAGACCACTACGCGATCGACCTGATCACCTCGGACCGGCTCGGCCTGCCGGGACGCCGCTGTCACGGCCTCTACGCGCTCGATCTCGCGAGCGGCCGCACCGTCACCATCGAGGCGCCGCATACTGTGCTCGCCACGGGCGGCGCGGGCAAGGTCTACCTGTACACGACTAACCCCGACACCGCGACGGGCGACGGCATCGCAATGGCCTGGCGGGCCGGTTGTCGCGTGTCGAACATGGAGTTCATCCAGTTTCACCCGACATGTCTGTTTCACCCGTACGCCAAGTCCTTTCTGATCTCAGAGGCTGTGAGAGGAGAAGGCGGCATTCTTAAGCTGCCCGACGGCACGCGCTTCATGCCGGCTCACGACGAACGCGCCGAACTGGCGCCACGCGATATCGTTGCGCGCGCGATCGACTTCGAAATCAAGAAGCGCGGTATCGACTGCGTGTATCTCGACATCAGCCATCAACCGCCAGAATTCCTGCGCGAGCACTTCCCGACCATTCTCGCGCGCTGCCTCGAGTTCGGCATCGACATCACGAAAGAGCCGATTCCCGTCGTACCCGCGGCGCACTACACGTGCGGCGGCGTCGTCACGGATCTCGCCGGGCGCACCGATCTGACCGGGCTTTACGCTGTCGGTGAAACGTCGTGTACCGGCCTGCACGGCGCGAACCGGCTCGCGAGCAATTCGCTGCTGGAGTGCCTCGTGATCGGTCGCTCGGCCGCGCAGGCGATCGAAGAAGAAGGCTTCGGCGCAGCCGTGCATGCGCCGCTGCCCGATTGGGACGAGAGCCGCGTGTCCGATCCCGACGAGGAAGTCGTCGTCGCGCACAACTGGGACGAACTGCGCCGCCTGATGTGGAATTACGTCGGTATCGTGCGCACGGACAAGCGGCTCGCGCGCGCGAAACACCGTCTGACGTTGCTGCGCGACGAAATCCACGAGTACTACGCGAACTTCAAGGTGAGCCGCGATTTGCTCGAACTGCGCAATCTGGTCGATGTGGCGTCGTTGATCGTCGAAGGCGCGCGTTCGCGGCGCGAGAGCCGCGGGCTGCACTACAGTCGTGACTGGCCGAACGCGCTGCCCAAGGCGCTGCCAACCGTACTTTCGCCGGAGCGTGTGCCGAACCGCAACGTGTAGCCGTCGCGTGCGCGCATGAAAAAAGCCATCGCCAGTCTGACTGGCGATGGCCTTTTGCTTGAGTCGTTTAACTGCGGCGTATCAAACGATGCGCATCGAGAAATCCGTTGCCCGCACGTCCTTGGTCAACGAACCGACAGACACGCGATCGACGCCCGTCTCCGCAATCTGCCGGACCGTGTCGAAGTTCACACCACCGGACACTTCGAGCACCGCGCGACCTGCCGTGATCCGCACGGCGTCGCGCATCATGTCGAACGAGAAGTTGTCGAGCAGAATCGACTGCGCGCCGTGTGCGAGCGCGGATTCCAGTTGTTCCAGCGTTTCGACTTCGATCTGGATCGACACACCCGCATTCAGTGCGAGCGCCGCCTGCATCGCCGCGCCGACGCCGCCCGCCGCCGCGATGTGATTCTCCTTGATCAGAATGCCGTCGTAGAGCGCGAGACGCTGGTTTGCGCCGCCGCCCACGCGCACCGCGTACTTCTGCGCGAGACGCAGACCGGGCAGCGTCTTGCGCGTATCGAGCACGTGTGCACGAGTATGCGCGATCGCATTGGCGAACTTGCGCGTCGCGCTCGCCACGCCGGACAGCATCTGCAGAAAATTGAGGCCGTTGCGTTCAGCCGTCAGCAGCGAGCGCGCCGGGCCGCGCAGCGTGCACACCACGGAATCTGCCGCCATGCTGTCGCCCTCGCGATAGCGCCATTGCACGTCGATGCGTGGATCGACGCGGCGCATCACTTCGTTGAACCACGGCACACCGCACAGCACAGCCGCCTCGCGCACGATGATGCGCGCGTCGCGCATTTCGTCAGCGGGAACGAGCAGGCCCGTCAAGTCGCCGCTGCCGACATCTTCCTCAAGCGCATCGCTGACATTGCGCGCGATCGCGGCAGCAAACGCTTCGCCGTACTGCGCCTCGATTTCCGCGAAGAGCGGCGATACCGCGTCCTTCATCTCCTGTTGGTCATTCGCGCCCATCAAGCGGCTCCAACGTTAGAGAACAGCGCCGTATCGCGCGCGAGATCGCCGCTCGTCTGCACGCGCTTCTTGTGACGCGCGGCGAAATCGAGCATCCGGTCGATCGGCAAACGCGCGCGCTCGCCGAGCGACGGGTCGACAAAGATTTCGTTGTGGCCGCGCTCCAGCACATCCGCGAGATTACGCAAGCCGTTCATCGCCATCCACGGACAATGCGCGCAGCTCTTGCACGTCGCGCTGTTGCCGGCCGTGGGCGCTTCGATGAAGGTCTTGCCAGGCGCCGCGAGCCGCATCTTGTGCAGGATGCCGAGGTCCGTCGCGACAATGAAGTGCGTCGCGTTGCTGTTCTTCGCGGCGTCGATCAGTTGAGTCGTCGAGCCGACCACATCCGCCAGTGCAACCACGCTTTCCGGCGACTCCGGATGCACGAGCACTTTCGCGTCCGGATATTCGGCGCGCAGCAGATCGAGCTCGACGCCCTTGAATTCGTCATGGACCAGACACGAGCCTTGCCACAGCAGCATGTCGGCGCCTGTCTTCTTCTGGATATAGCTGCCCAGGTGACGGTCCGGCGCCCAGATGATCTTTTCGCCGCGAGCGTGAAGATCAGCAACGATTTCCAGCCCGATCGACGACGTCACCATCCAGTCGGCTCGCGCTTTCACCGCCGCACTCGTATTCGCGTAGACGACGACAGTGCGGTCCGGATGCGCATCGCAGAAAGCGGAAAATTCGTCGACAGGACAGCCGAGATCGAGCGAACAGGTTGCGTCCAGATCGGGCATCAGAATGCGCTTGTTCGGGCTGAGAATCTTCGCGGTTTCGCCCATGAATCGCACGCCGGCAACGACCAGCGTCTGCGCGTCGTGATCGCGTCCGAAGCGCGCCATTTCAAGCGAATCGGCCACGCAACCGCCCGTCTCATCCGCGAGTTCCTGCAGTTCCGGATCGACGTAGTAGTGCGCGACGAGCACCGCCTTTTCACGCTTGAGCAAGCCGCGAATACGCTCCTTCAGCGCGAGCCGTTCCTGCGTCGACGGTGCGTCGGGCACCTTCGCCCAAGCCTGTCCCACACCGCAGGCCGCGCCTTGCGGACGGTCGTACTCGACGCTCCTGATCGCCTGATTCATGATCTCCTCTGCCCTGCTGATTCCGCCGCCGACAGCCATTTCGGCGGCCCAAAAAGAAAAACCCCGCCAACGCGGGGTTTTGTGACGTAACGAAAGTTTAATAGATTTCGTCGCGTATCAGGCGTAGCGCCGCAGGCGCATCGCAAATTCCTGCAGGGCCTTGATGCCGCTTTGTTCAGCGCGATGACACCAATCTTGCAATTGCACCAGCAGTTGTTCGCGCGATGCGTTCGAACGCTCCCACATTGCGGCGAGTTCATTGCGCAGTTCGATGTACGTGCGCAATTTCTGGCTGTTAGCGAAAATCTGCGGCAACTGGCGACGCTGCGGCTCGTCCAGACCCGCCTCTTCCTTGTGGAACCAGCCACGGGCGCCGCGCATAACTTGATACTTTTCACGCGCGCCCACTTCCTTCAGATGCGCCAATTCCTGACGGTAAGCGCGCTTGATCGCCTTC
This sequence comes from Paraburkholderia sp. SIMBA_054, assembly GCF_046534875.1. NCBI lineage: Bacteria > Pseudomonadati > Pseudomonadota > Betaproteobacteria > Burkholderiales > Burkholderiaceae > Paraburkholderia > Paraburkholderia sp. SIMBA_054. The sequence continues at coordinate 82,194 of NZ_JAWRXV010000028.1, forward strand.
GCGTAGGTCGCCATCACTTCATAGCGGTTCGCGAGCACGGCTTGCAGCGTGTCCTGATCCAGCACGAGCTTGCCCGTGGTCAGACGCGGCGTCGGTGCGATCTTCTTCACCTTGGCAAGACGGAACGCCGACATGATGCGGATATACATCCAGCCGATATCGAACTCGTACCACTTGTTCGACAGCTTCGCGGACGTCGCATACGTGTGGTGATTGTTGTGCAGCTCTTCACCGCCGATGATGATGCCCCACGGAATCAGGTTCGTGCTCGCATCCGCGGAGTTGAAGTTGCGATAACCCCAGAAGTGTCCGAGACCGTTGACGACGCCCGCTGCCCAGAACGGGATCCAGATCATCTGCACGGCCCACACGCTCAGACCGACGATGCCGAACAGCGCGACGTCGACGACCATCATGATGCTCACGCCGAGGATCGGGTACTTCGTGTAGACGTTGCGCTCGATCCAGTCATTCGGCGTGCCGTGGCTGAACTTGCGCATCGTTTCTTCGTTCTTCGCTTCGGTGCGATACAGCTCCGCGCCTTCGAGCAGCACCTTCCAGATGCCGCGCGTCTGCGGGCTGTGCGGATCTTCTTCCGTCTCGCACTTCGCGTGGTGCTTGCGGTGAATCGCAGCCCACTGACCAGTAAGCATGCCCGTGGTCATCCACAGCCAGAAGCGGAAAAAGTGGGCCGCAACGGGATGCAGGTCCAGCGCACGGTGCGCCTGGCAGCGGTGCAGATAGACAGTGACGCCAATGATCGTGACGTGCGTGACGGCGAGCGTCCACAACACGATTTGCCACCACGAGAAACGCAGTGCGCCGTGGGCAAGGAAATCAAGCAAGGAATTCAACAAGGCCATTTACCTAGGAACGGAAGACATTCGCAGAAGGATACAACGGCGGATGTCAAGAAAGTGAAAGCAACGAGTTATTTACGACGATATTCTACGCGAACGGTTCCAAGTATCTGTAACAAATAAGGAAATTGTTGTGCTGCATCAACCGGTTGCCGTTGAAAAAGGGGCGAAATCCGGCTGAATGCCCCCCGCAAAGACCCGTTTCAGGCGGCACTGCCCGATTCGTTCGCGATGTGCCCGGTCATTGTTACCGCCTGCGACATGATGTCGCTGGAGCCGGCGACGATGCGCACTTCGCGTTGCGCATACGGGATCGCGATGCCGTTCTCCGAAAAGAGCCGCCAGATGTTGCGATTCACGTTCGAGCGCACGGCGGACGTGCCCGTCGCTGCGTCCTGAATCCAGTAGCCGAGTTCGAGATTGATGCCGTCCGGCCCGAAGCCCGCCAGATAAGGCGTCGGCGCCGGTTCCTGCAGCACGCGGTCGACACCGTGGGTGGCCTCGACGAGCAGCGCCATCGCCTTTTCGACATCGGTCGAATACGAGATCTGGAGCGTCGCCTTCGCGTTGCCGCGCGTCAGGTATGACGATTGGTTCTGCACGACGTCGGTGATCAGCTTTTCGTTCGGAACCAGCGTTTCGATCCCGTCGAGCCCGCGCACCACCGTATAGCGCGTCCGGATCTGCGTGACCATGCCTTGCAGGCCGCTCACGTTGATCGTGTCGCCAATGCGCAGCGACCGGTCGATCAGGATGATGAAGCCGGACACGTAGTTGCTCGCGATCTTCTGCAGACCGAAACCAAGGCCCACGCCGAGCGCACCGCCGAACACACCGAGCACCGTGATGTCGATGCCGACCAGCGACAGGCTGATCAGGACTGCCCCGAGTATCAGCAGCGCCCGGCCAACGCGCGACAGCACCACTTTCAGGTTCGCGTCGAGCGCGCCCGAGCGCATCAGCCGGTCTTCGAGCGCCGCGCCGAGCCACATCGCGACGATCATCGTCACACAGACCCACAGCAGCCCCGACAGCAGCGACAACAGCGTCACATGCGTGTTGGCGATCCTGAACTGCACGCTCGCCATCCACTTGAGCACGTCGTTCTGGATGCCCATCACGGTCAGCACCATGCCGACCCAGACGATCAGCGACACGACCTTTTCGACCAGCGACAGCCACGTGTGCGCGCTGTCGTCGCGGCCGAACACGCGCCGCGCGAGATAGAACACGATGTAGATCAGCCCGATGCCGAACAGCGGCACCAGCGCGAGATCGAGCAGCGACGTATGGATGAACTGCCCGGCGATGGCCCGCGCGATCCACACGAGCACGCCGCCCAGCAGCGGAAAGAGCGCGCGGTTGAGCGCCTCGGCGCCGAAACGCAGCGCGCCGTAACGGGTTTCGCGCTTCGCATCGAGCGCGCGGCGCATGAGTCGCGCGAGCAGATACGCGAGTGCGAGCGTGCCGAGCAGCACGCCGACCTGCCACAAAATGACAGGCTGGCCGAAGTCGCGCACGACGTCGCCCAGCATGTGGAAGAAGAGATGGTTTTGCATGATGTTTCCAGCGGCCGGCGCGGCGCTCACACAGCGCGCGCCGGCCAGACCGGGTCAAGCCCGGCCGTTCGCGTGGCAGGCCTTAGCCGCGGCGTTCCAGCACGGCCGCGAAGAAGCCGTCCGTCGCATGACGATGCGGCCAGAGCGACAGGTAATCGCCCATTTCCAGCTCGATGCGCTGCTCGGCGAGCACGTCGCGCGCGGGCACGAGCGCGAAATCCGGGTGATCGGCGAGAAACTGCTGCACGACACCTTCGTTTTCCGCATCGAGGATACTGCACGTCGCGTAGACGAGGCGGCCGCCCTTCTTCACGAGACGCGCCGCGCTCGTCAGGATGGACAGCTGCTTCGGCGTCAGTTCGGCGATCGATTCCGGCGACTGGCGCCATTTCAGATCGGGATTGCGGCGCAGTGTGCCGAGGCCGCTGCACGGCGCATCGACCAGCACGCGATCGATCTTGCCAGCGAGCCGCTTGATCTTCGCGTCGTGTTCGCTGTCGATCAGCACCGGGTTCACGTTCGACAGCCCGCTGCGCGCGAGGCGCGGCTTGAGCTTCGCGAGGCGCCGGTCGGAGATGTCGAAGGCATAGAGACGGCCCGTCGAGCGCATCATCGCGCCGAGCGCCAGCGTCTTGCCGCCCGCGCCCGCGCAGAAGTCGACGATCATCTCGCCGCGCTTGGGCGCGACCAGCGAGCACAGCAGCTGGCTGCCCTCGTCCTGCACTTCGAGCCAGCCGTCCTGGAACGCGTCGAGCTTGGTGAGCGGCGGCTTGCCGACCACGCGGACGCCGAACGGCGCGAACGGCGTCGCGCCCGCCTCGATGCCCGCCTTCGACAGCGCGGACAGCACTTCGTCGCGGCTCGCCTTGATCGGGTTTGCGCGCAGATCGAGCGGCGCCGGGTAGTTCAACGAGGCGGCCAGGTGCGCGAGTTCTTCGGCTTCGAAGCGCGTGCTGAGCGCCTGATAGATCCAGTCAGGCAGATTCAGGCGGATGCGCAGCGGCAAGCTCTGCGGATCGATCTTCGCCACGTGCTCGAGCCACGCGTTCTCCGCATCCGACATGAACGGCTTCAATGCCGTGCGGCCCGCCGTCTGCATCAATCCGAGCAGCGTAAGGCGCCGGGTAGGACTGCCCGTGCCGCCTTCCGCCAGATGCGCAAACTCCATCCGGCGACGCAGCACCGCGAACACCGCTTCCGCGATCACGCCGCGCTCGCCGTGGCCGAGCTTCGAATGCGCGCGGAAAAAGCGGCTGGTCGCGGCATCGGCGGGGCCGGTGAACTTAAGAACCTCGGCGAGCAGCGTCTCGGTTTGTCCAATCAAAAATCCATGCAGTTTCATTCGCCCTCCCCGGCGGTGTTCTGGCTTGTTGTATCAAGGAAGAGCCATTGAGGCTCGGGTGGCGTCACGGTGACGCGCAGGCCGTCGACGGCAATACGCCCTTCGACGAACCAGCGCACTGCGCGCGGATAAATAACATGTTCGGTTTCGAGCACGCGCGCGGCGAGCGTCGCGGCATCGTCGCCCGCCAGCACGGGCACGGCCGACTGCAGCACGATCGGCCCGTGATCGAGCGTCGGCGTGACGAAATGCACCGATGCGCCGTGCAGCCGCACGCCGGCGTCGAGCGCCTGCTGGTGCGTCTTGAGGCCCGGAAAGCTCGGCAGCAGCGACGGGTGCACGTTGATCATGCGCCCCGCGTAACGATCGACGAATGCGTCGGTCAGCACGCGCATGAAGCCGGCGAGCACGACGAGATCGGGCGCGAAGCCGTCGATTTCGCGCGCGAGCGCGGCGTCGAAGCTGTCGCGGTCGGGAAACTGGCGGTGGTCGACGACCTTTGTGGCAATACCTTGCGACGCCGCGAATTCAAGCCCCGCGGCATCAGGACGGTTGGCAATCACGGCGGCGATACGCGCCGGCCAGCCTTCGTTCGCGCATGCGCTGACGATGGCCTCCATGTTGCTGCCCCGTCCGGAAATCAGAATGACGAGATTTTTCATTTGCGGATTTTATCATTCGGCCAGGCCACAATCCGCGCGCCGGCGCCGTCTGGCGCCCTGTGCGTTTATAATCGATTGTTTTGCGGCATCTGGCCCGCTCAAATCCTTCATCTCTATCGTGAGAGTCTTCCGCGGTCTTCCCAATGCCGAGAGCCGTGCGCCGTGCGCACTGACCATCGGCAACTTCGACGGTGTCCACCGCGGGCATCAGGCGTTGCTCGCCCGCGTCCGCGCGGCCGCTGACGCGCGCGGCCTGCCCGTCTGCGTGATGACCTTCGAGCCGCATCCGCGCGAGTTCTTCAATCCCGCCAGCGCGCCGCCGCGCATCGCGATGCTGCGCGACAAGCTCGAAGCGCTGCGCATGAACGGCGTCGATCGCGTGGTCGTCGAGCATTTCAATCACACGTTCGCAAGCCAGTCGCCGGATACGTTCGTCGAACGCATCATCGTCAACGGCCTGCATGCGCGCTGGGTGATGATCGGCGACGACTTCCGCTACGGCGCGAAGCGCGCTGGCGATTTCGCGTCGCTGAAGGCGGCGGGCGAGCAATACGGCTTCGAAGTCGAGCAGATGGCGACCGTCGCCGATCCGTCCGGTGCGCGCATCTCCAGCTCCGGCGTGCGCACGTCGCTGATCGCGGGCGACCTCGATTCGGCACGCGCCGCGCTCGGCCGCGACTATCTGATCAGCGGCCACGTCGTGCACGGGCTGAAGCTCGGCCGCGACCTCGGTTTTCCCACGCTGAATCTGCCCATCGCGCACAAGCGTCCCGCGCTGTCGGGCATTTTCATCGTGCGCGTGCATGGCATCGCAGACGAGCCGCTGCCGGGCGTCGCGAGCCTCGGCTTGCGCCCCACCGTCGACGACTCCGGCCGCGTATTGCTCGAAGTGCATCTGCTCGACTGGCATGGCGACGCGTACGGCAAGCTCGTGCGCGTCGAGTTTCTGAAGAAGCTGCGCGACGAAGAAAAATTCGTCGATCTCGAAACGCTGACGGCCGCGATCGCGCGCGACGTCACGAACGCCCGCGCATGGTTCGAGGCAATCGGTGACGCGCCGGGCAGCCGTTCCACTGGTTTCGCCACGTCGGCCACCGATCGAATTAGATGACCGTCGCGGTACGTGCGCAGCGCTTGCGCGAACCACGTACCGTCCGCCGCGCATCGACGGGCGCCGCACGCAGCATGTGCAACGGCCCGCGTCGTGCGCGACGCAGGGCGCCGCACGGCGCCACTCAGGTCCTCGCGCATGCCGCGCCCTAACACCGTATTCACCGCTACCTCACCATGAGCAACAAGAAAGCCGATTCGAAACCGCAGGCCCGATATCCCGTCAACCTGCTGGACACGCCCTTCCCGATGCGCGGCGATCTGCCCAAGCGCGAGCCGCAATGGGTGAAGGACTGGCAGGAGCGCAAGATCTACGAGCAGATCCGCGCCGCCTCCAAAGGCCGCAAGAAGTTCATCCTGCACGACGGCCCGCCGTATGCGAACGGCGACATCCACCTCGGCCACGCGGTGAACAAGATCCTGAAGGACATGATCGTCAAGGCGCGCAACCTGGCGGGCTTCGACGCCGTCTACGTGCCCGGCTGGGACTGTCACGGCATGCCGATCGAAATCCAGATCGAAAAGCAGTTCGGCAAGTCGCTGCCCGCCGCCGAAGTGATGCAGAAGGCGCGCGCCTACGCGACCGAACAGATCGAGAAGCAGAAAGCGGGCTTCCGCCGTCTGGGCGTGCTCGGCGACTGGGATAACCCATACAAGACGATGAACTTCGCGAACGAAGCGGGCGAAATCCGCGCACTCGCGAAGATCATCGAAAAGGGCTACGTATTCCGCGGCCTGAAGCCGGTGAACTGGTGCTTCGACTGCGGCTCGGCGCTGGCGGAAGCGGAAGTCGAGTACAAGGACAAGACCGACCCGACCATCGACGTGCTGTTCACGTTCGCCGAGCCCGAAAAGACGGCACAGGCGTTCGGCCTCGCGTCGCTGCCGCGCAACGAAGGCGGCATCGTGATCTGGACAACCACGCCGTGGACGATCCCCGCGAACCAGGCACTCAACGTGCACCCGGAGATCGTGTACGCGCTCGTCGATACGCCGCGCGGCCTGCTGATCCTCGCTGAGGAGCGCGTCGAAGACTGCCTGAAGTCGTATGGTGTCGAAGGCAACGTCGTCGCGACGGCGCTGGGCGCGAAGCTCGCGAACCTGCGCTTCACGCATCCGCTCGCGTCCGCGCATCCGTCGTACAAGCGCACGGCGCCCATCTATCTCGGCGACTACGTGACGACGGAAACGGGTACGGGCATCGTGCACTCGTCGCCCGCGTACGGCGTCGAAGACTTTATTTCGTGCAAGTCGCACGGCATGGCCGACTCGGACATCATCAGCCCGGTGATGGGCGATGGCCGCTATATCGAATCGCTCGCGCTGTTCGGCGGCCTGTCGATCTGGGACGCGAACCCGAAGATCGTCGAAGCGCTCGACGAAGCGGACGCGCTGCTGCGCACCGAAAAGTACCTGCACAGCTACATGCACTGCTGGCGCCACAAGACGCCGATCATCTATCGCGCCACGTCGCAGTGGTTCGCCGGCATGGACATCAAGCCGAACGACACCGACAAGACGCTGCGCGAAACGGCGCTCGAAGGCATCGAAGCGACGGCGTTCTATCCGTCGTGGGGCAAGCAGCGCCTGTTCGCGATGATCGCGAACCGTCCCGACTGGACGCTGTCGCGTCAGCGTCAATGGGGCGTGCCGATGGCGTTCTTCGTGCACAAGGAAACAGGTGAACTGCATCCGCGCACGCTCGAACTGCTCGAAGAAGTCGCGAAGCGCGTCGAAGTGTCGGGAATCGAAGCCTGGCAAACGCTCGATCCGCGCGAGCTGATCGGCGACGACGCGAACATGTACGAAAAGAACCGCGACACGCTCGACGTGTGGTTCGATTCGGGCACGACGCACTGGCACGTGCTGCGCGGCTCGCACAAGGACCAGCTGCAGTTCCCGGCCGACCTGTACCTCGAAGGCTCGGACCAGCATCGCGGCTGGTTCCACTCGTCGCTGCTGACGGCGTCGATGCTCGATGGCCGTCCGCCGTACAACGCGCTGCTCACGCACGGCTTCACCGTCGACGGCGAAGGCCGCAAGATGTCGAAGTCGCTCGGCAACGGTATCGATCCGCATGAAGTCGCGAACCGTCTGGGCGCGGAAATCATCCGTCTGTGGATCGCATCGACCGATTATTCGGGCGAACTGGCGATCTCCGAAGAGATCCTGAAGCGCGTGACGGAAAGCTATCGACGCATCCGCAACACGCTGCGCTTCCTGCTCGCCAACCTGTCGGACTTCGACTTCGAGAAGCACGCGCGCCCCGTCAGCGAGTGGCTGGAGATCGACCGTTATGCGGTCGCGCTCACCGCCAACCTGCAAGCGGACATCCTGTCGAACTACGACAAGTACGAGTTCCACCCGGTCGTTGCGAAGCTGCAGACGTTCTGCTCGGAAGACCTGGGCGGCTTCTACCTCGACGTGCTGAAGGACCGCCTGTACACGACGGCGCCCGATTCGAACGCGCGCCGCTCGGCGCAGACCGCGCTGTATCACATCGCGCACGGCCTGCTGCGGCTGATGGCGCCGTTCATGTCGTTCACGGCCGAGGAAGCGTGGAAGGTGTTCCAGCCGCAAAGCGAGACGATCTTCACGGAGACGTACCACGCTTATCCGGAAGTGCCGGACGCATCGACGCTGCTCGACAAGTGGACGCTTCTGCGCGCGGTGCGCAGTGACGTGACGAAGGCGCTGGAAGAAGCCCGCGTCGCGAACCAGATCGGTTCGTCGCTGCAGGCGGAAGTCGAAATCCGCGCGAGCGGCGCGCGTCATGATGCGCTCGCGAGCCTCGGCGCCGACCTGAAGTTCGTGCTGATCACGTCGGGCGCGACGGTCGTGAAGGTCGACAGCGAAGCGGAAGAAGGCGTCGACGTGATCACCTCGAAGTATCTGAAGTGCGAACGCTGCTGGCACTATCGCAAGGAAGTCGGCGAAAACGCCGAGCATCCCACGCTCTGCGGCCGCTGTATCAGCAATCTGTTCGGCAACGGCGAAACGAGGAGCGCGGCATAATGTCCAGAACGCTGTCGAAACCGGCGGGCGGATCGCTCGCACCGTGGCTGGGCGTCGCGGTGATCGTGATCCTGTTCGACCAGTTGACGAAGATCGCGGTGGCGAAGGTGTTCGCGTACGGCTCGTCGCATGCCGTTACGCCATTCTTCAACCTCGTGCTCGTCTACAACCGCGGCGCAGCGTTCAGCTTTCTCGCGATGGCGGGTGGCTGGCAGCGCTGGGCATTCACGGCGCTCGGCGTCGCGGCGGCACTGCTGATCTGCTATCTGCTCAAGCGCCACGGCACGCAGCGGCTGTTCTGCGCGGCGCTCGCGCTGATCATGGGCGGCGCGATCGGCAACGTGATCGATCGCCTTATGTACGGGCACGTGATCGACTTCCTCGATTTCCATGTCGGCACGTGGCACTGGCCGGCGTTCAACCTCGCGGACAGCGCGATCACGATCGGCGCGGCGCTGCTGGTGTTCGACGAACTGCGGCGCGTGCGCGGCGCGCGCTGACATAACAACGGGCGGTGTGCGGCGCGGTGATGGCCGCATACGCCGCTCACGCAGTCTTGCAGTACGAAGCCGGCGCGCTTCACCGATGCGCCGGCCATCACGTCTTGTCGGAGGCATCAGTTGGCCACAGAACTCGCCGGAAAACACATCGTCCTCGGCATGACAGGCGGGATCGCCTGCTACAAGATCGCTGAACTCACGCGTCTGCTGGTCAAGGCGGGCGCGACCGTCCAGATCGCGATGACGGAAGCAGCGACGCAGTTCATCACCCCCGTCACGATGCAGGCGCTCTCCGGCCGTCCGGTCTACACGAGCCAGTGGGACGCACGCATCGCGAACAACATGCCGCATATCGATCTGTCGCGCGAAGCCGACGCGATCGTGATCGCCCCCGCCTCCACCGATTTCCTCGCCAAGCTCGCGCACGGCCTGTGCGACGACCTGCTGTCGACGCTGTGCATTGCGCGCGACTGTCCGCTGCTCGTCGTGCCCGCCATGAACCGCCAGATGTGGATGAACCCGGCGACGCAGCGCAACGTCGCGCAGTTGCGCGCAGACGGCATCGAACTGCTCGGTCCTGACTCGGGCGCGCAGGCGTGCGGCGAAGTCGGCGACGGGCGCATGCTCGAACCGGAAGCCGTCTATGAGGCGATCGCCTCGTTCTTCACGCCGAAGGTGCTGGCCGGCCGCCGCGTGCTGCTGACAGCAGGCCCGACCTTCGAGCCGCTCGATCCCGTGCGCGGCATCACGAACCGTTCGAGCGGCAAGATGGGCTTCGCGCTTGCGCGCGCGGCGCAGCAAGCCGGCGCGGATGTGCACCTCGTCGCGGGCCCGGTCGGTCTGGACACGCCGTGGGGCGTCTACCGCGAGGACGTGCAGACGGCGCAGCAGATGCACGACGCCGTGATGCGCGCAGTGACCGAATACGACATCTTCATCGGCGTGGCGGCCGTCGCCGACTGGCGCGTCGATCACATCGCCGAGCACAAGATCAAGAAGACAGCCGATCACGCGATTCCGTCGTTCGCGTTCGTCGAAAATCCGGACATTCTGGCTTCCGTCGCGAAGATGCCGCATCCGCCGTTCTGCGTCGGCTTCGCAGCGGAAAGCGGCGATCTCGACGTGCACGGCGAAGAGAAGCGCAAACGCAAGAAAGTGCCGCTGCTGATCGGCAACCTCGGCCCGCAGACGTTCGGGCTCGACGACAACGAAGTCGTGCTGTTCGAAGCCGCCGGCACGACGAAGCTTCCGCGCGCGGACAAGCAGACGCTCGCGCGCGCGCTGATTGCGGAAATCGCAAAGCGCCTGCCGGATGCGAGCGTGATCGGTTGAGCGCGTCGCGCTGCTTGCCGCGCGCTTCGCCACAGTGAATCACCACGCTCGAATGCAATCTTTCAGCTAACGCCATGGTGCTGTCATGACCCTGCTCTCCGTCCTCGACCAGACACCCGTGATCGACGGGCATACCGTGGCCGACGCGATCGCCGCGACGGTCGAACTCGCGCAACTCGCCGACGACCTCGGCTACACGCGCTACTGGTGCGCCGAACATCACGGGCTGTACGGCGTGTCGAACCCGTGCCCGGAAGTGATGCTCGCTCGCCTCGGCAGCGTGACCAGGCGCATCCGCATCGGCTCGGGCGGCATCATGCTGCCGTACTACAGCCCGTTCAAGGTCGCCGAGCAATTCCTGATGCTCGAAGCGCTGTTTCCGAACCGCGTCGATCTGGGCGTCGGGCGCGCGCCGGGCGGTGACATGCGCACCGCGCAGGCAGTCGCAGCGGGCGACTACAATCGCGGCGAACTGTTTCCGCAGCAGGTCGCCGATCTCGTCGCGCTGATGAGCGGCACGCTGCCGTCCGATCATCTCGCGCACGGCGTGCTGCTGCAGCCGCAAGTGGAAACTCGCCCGCAATTGTGGGTGCTTGGCTCCAGCGATTTCGGCGGCATGCTGGCCGCGCAACTGGGCATCCGCTTTTCATTCGCGCATTTCATCAATGCGCACTTCGGGCATGCTGTCGCACACGCGTATCGCGAGCGCTTCAAGCCGGGCAACGAGCAGAAGCCGTATCTCGCAGCCGCTGTATTTGTGATCTGCGCGGACACGGAACAGGAAGCCGCGGACCTCGAAAAAGCCGTCGATCTGCGCCGCGTGCAGATGGCCTATGGACTGAACGAGCGAGTCCCTTCCATCGCACAAGGGCTCGCGCAGGAATACGGCGAGCGCGAGCAGCTGATCATCGACCGGGAAAAGCCGCGCAGCATCGTCGGCACGCCGGAGTCCGTCACGGAACGGCTGCACGCATTGCAGGAACAGTTCGATGCCGATGAACTGATCGTGCTCTCGGTCACGGGCAGCTATCGCGCGCGGCTGCGCTCGTATGAACTGCTTGCCGACGCATTTGAACTCGGCAAGTCATGAATCGATCACGGCGGTCCGTCGCCATGACGCGCGCCGCCACTTCCTCAACCTCTCACTGAACTGCATGAAACTCGACCTGAAGATTCTCGACCCGCGCATGCGCGAACAACTTCCCGCCTACGCCACGACGGGCAGCGCGGGTCTCGACCTGCGCGCGTGCCTCGACGCGCCGCTGACGCTCGAACCCGGTCAAACGGCGCTCGTGCCGACCGGCCTCGCGATCCACGTCGCCGATCCCGGCTATGCAGCGCTGATCCTGCCGCGCTCGGGCATGGGCCACAAGCACGGCATCGTGCTCGGCAACCTGGTCGGCCTGATCGACTCGGACTACCAGGGCCAGTTGATGATCTCGACGTGGAACCGCGGCACGACCACGTTCACGCTGAATCCGATGGAACGCCTCGCGCAACTGGTGATCGTGCCCGTCGTGCAGGCGACGTTCAATATCGTCGATGAGTTCGAGACGAGCGATCGTGGTGAGGGCGGGTTCGGCAGCACTGGCAAGCACTGAGGCGTTGCTCAGGTTTCGTCTGTCACGTTCGACATTCGCGACGCGTAGCAAATAAAAACGGCGTGGGTTCTGAAACCCACGCCGTTCTTTTTTGCTTCGGACAATTCGACGCTTAGTCGACTTCCACCGCTTCCGGATTCGGATTGCGCGGCGGTGTCGAGTTTTCGTCGAACGTCAGCGCGACCTTGTCTTCCGCATCGACGTCGACCGTCACGCGGCCGCCACTCATCAGCTTGCCGAACAGCAGTTCGTCGGCCAGCGCGCGGCGGATCGTGTCCTGGATCAGACGCTGCATCGGACGCGCGCCCATCAGAGGATCGAAGCCGTGCTTCGCGAGATGCTTGCGCAGCGCGTCGGTGAAGAGCGCGTCGACCTTCTTCTCATGCAGTTGATCTTCCAGTTGCATCAGGAACTTGTCGACCACGCGCATGATGATTTCTTCATCGAGCGAGCGGAAGCTGATCGTCGCATCCAGACGGTTGCGGAACTCCGGCGTGAACATGCGCTTGATGTCGGCCATTTCGTCGCCCGACTCGCGGCGTGTCGTAAAGCCGATCACCGACTTGCCCATCGCTTCGGCGCCCGCATTCGTCGTCATGATGATGATGACGTTGCGGAAGTCCGCCTTGCGGCCGTTGTTATCCGTCAGCGTGCCGTGGTCCATCACCTGCAGCAGCACATTGTAGATATCCGGATGCGCCTTCTCGATTTCGTCGAGCAGCAGCACGCAGTGCGGCTTCTTCGTCACGGCTTCCGTCAGCAGACCACCCTGGTCGAAACCGACGTATCCCGGCGGCGCGCCGATCAGACGGCTCACCGCGTGACGCTCCATGTATTCCGACATGTCGAAGCGGATCAGCTCGATACCCAGCGTGAACGCCAGTTGCCGCGCGACTTCCGTCTTGCCGACGCCCGTCGGGCCGGAGAACAGGAACGCGCCGATCGGCTTGTCCGTCTTGCCGAGACCTGCGCGCGCCATCTTGATCGAAGCGGACAACGCATCGATAGCGGGATCCTGACCGAACACGACGGCCTTCAAATCGCGGTCGAGCGTCTGCAGCTTGCTGCGATCGTCCTGCGACACGCTTTGCGGCGGCACGCGCGCGATCTTCGAGATGATTTCCTCGATCTCGCTCTTGCCGATCGTCTTCTTCTGCTTCGACTTCGGCAGGATGCGTTGCGCCGCGCCCGCTTCGTCGATCACGTCGATAGCCTTGTCGGGCAAATGACGATCCGTGATGAAGCGCGCCGACAACTCAGCCGCTGCCGACAGCGCACCCGACGAATACTTCACGCCATGGTGCTCTTCGAAACGCGACTTCAGGCCGCGCAGGATCGCCACCGTCTGCTCGACGGTCGGCTCGGTCACGTCGATCTTCTGGAAACGACGCGACAATGCCGCGTCTTTTTCGAAGATGCCGCGGAATTCCGTGAACGTCGTCGCGCCGATGCACTTGAGCGTGCCCGACGACAGCGCCGGCTTCAGCAGATTCGACGCGTCCAGCGTGCCGCCCGATGCGGCGCCCGCGCCGATCAGCGTATGAATTTCGTCGATGAACAGAATCGCGTTCGGACGTTCCTTCAGTTCCTTCAGAACCGTCTTCAGGCGCTGTTCGAAATCGCCGCGATACTTGGTGCCAGCGAGCAACGCACCCATGTCGAGCGAATAGACCTGCGCATCCACCAGAATGTCAGGCACTTCGCCGCGCGTGATGCGCCATGCGAGCCCCTCGGCGATCGCCGTCTTGCCGACGCCGGCCTCACCAACCAGCAGCGGATTGTTCTTGCGGCGACGGCACAGCACCTGAACGACGCGCTCGACTTCCGGCTCGCGTCCGATCAACGGATCGATCCGGCCGTCCTTCGCCATCTGGTTCAGGTTCTGCGTGAATTGCGCAAGCGGCGTTTCTTTTTGCGCAGCGGCTTCGTCCGATTCCGCACTTGCGTCGGTCGACTTCGCAGCTTCAGAGCTGTTGGTCTTCGCGATGCCATGCGAAATGAAATTGACGACGTCCAGACGCGTCACGCCCTGCTGCTGCAGGTAATACACCGCGTGCGAATCCTTCTCACCGAAGATCGCCACGAGCACGTTCGCGCCCGTCACTTCCTTCTTGCCGTTCGAGGTGGACTGGACGTGCATGATCGCGCGCTGGATCACACGCTGGAAACCCAGCGTGGGCTGCGTATCGACGTCGTCGGTGCCCGGAACGGTCGGCGTGTTGTCGTGAATGAAGTTGCGCAGGTTCTGACGCAGGTCTTCAATATTGGCCGCGCACGCGCGCAGCACTTCGGCCGCCGTCGGGTTGTCCAACAGCGCCAGCAAAAGATGTTCGACCGTTATGAACTCATGCCGCGCCTGGCGCGCTTCCATGAACGCCATGTGCAGGCTGACTTCCAGTTCCTGGGCAATCATGCTTCCTCCATCACGCACTGCAGCGGATGCCCTGCCTGCCGCGCGTGGGTAACGACTTGCTCGACTTTGGTCGACGCGATGTCCCGCGTGTAGACCCCACAAACTCCCCTGCCCTCTCGATGGACCTTCAACATGATCTGCGTTGCGGTCTCACGATCTTTATTGAAATATTCCTGCACGACCATCACGACGAATTCCATCGGCGTGAAATCGTCATTCAACAACACCACCTTGAACATGGCGGGCGGTTTCAGCTTTTGATCCTGCCGCTCCAGTACGGTGTTGTCCTGCTTGTCCGGGATAATCGCCATACACCCATTCTAAACAACTCGGACAGGCCCGCAATCCTGTCAAAACCCGACCGGCTGGCCGGACATCTGTTCCCTCCGGCCCTGTGGAGCGGCCTCTCGCGGGTGCGCCCTGCGCCGGGCCGCATGCGGTAGCGGCCCTCCGGTATATCCGTGTTGCAGCTTGATGACTGCAGTCGGATCGAGTATCGCACAACCCGGGCCAGCAAGCTGATGACACGCCAACCCGCAAACTGCCTCTTACCGCTGAACTGCATGTGAGTCGATTATGCGACTTTTCAAGACGCGCCGCTTGCGCCACCGCACATAAGAAAAGCGGGAAAAACCCTGGAAATTGGTTCTTTACAACGAAGAAATGGGCGTCTCAAAATTTTCTTGACACTCGAATAAAGAGACTCAACAATCAAGCTGGCACTTTTTTCAACAAGCCGTTTATACGAAAAAATGCCGTTGGTGAGCTTGTGAGGAGGGACGACTGCAATCCGTGGTCGTTGAGCTTTTCGAGGGCTCGTGGCAGCTTTTGAGTTACAGGGGAAGTTGGTATGGCAACTGGTACGGTCAAGTGGTTCAACGACGCGAAAGGTTTCGGATTCATTACGCCCGACGAAGGCGGTGAGGATCTGTTTGCACACTTTTCGGCTATCCAGATGAACGGTTTCAAGACCCTCAAGGAAGGCCAAAAGGTTAGCTTCGAGGTCGTTCAAGGCCCGAAGGGTAAACAGGCATCGAACATTCAGTCCGCAGCCTGAGACGTTCGATCCGCAGCCTTGAAAACCCGGCTTCTGCCGGGTTTTTTCGTTTCTGGCCTGTGCACTGCCTCTATCGATAACTACGGCAGCATTCAGACAACCTTGAGGGTTGCCATCATGCCGAGATCCTCGTGTTCCAGTATGTGGCAATGGAACATCCGCTCGCCCGCGTCGCGCTGCACCGTCGCGATGCGCACCGTCTCGCCGGGCTGCACGTTGACGGTATCCCGCCATGCGAGAAACGGCTCGCGCGTGCCGGCGCCGCCCCGCTCCCGTCCGATCACCTGAAACTGCGTGCCATGCAGATGGAACGGATGATCCATGTCGGTGCGGTTTTCGATCGACCACGCCTCGACTTCGCCGCGCCGGCTGGTGAGCGCGACGCGCGACGGATCGAAACTCGCGCCGTTGATCAAGAACCGCATGCCAGGCGGCAGCGCCGACATCGACGCGCCAGGACGGTGCATGGCGGTCATGTCCATCGCTTCGGTGAAAACGACGGATTTTTGCGGGGCTTTGTCGGCGGCGTTGTCAGCGGCTGGCAGGAGCGGCGCGATTGGACGCAGCGTCGGCGGCACGGCGCGCACCGCGCCGCCCGGCGAGCCGGGCACGAAGCGCACGTCGGCGAGCGGTTTGGCGGGGTCGGCGGGCAGGCTTTTACCCTCTGTCATCGTCATCTTGCGGCGGTCGTATGTGACAGCGGTGAGGATCGCCGCCGACGCCTGCGCACCTGCACGCACGATGATCTCGGCGCGCTCGCCCGGCGCGAGCATCAATTCCGTCAGCCCGTCGCGTGGCTTGTCGAGCAGCCCGCCATCGGTGCCGACTTGCGTGAAGGTATGTTCACCGCCCAGCGACAGTCTCAGATAGCGCGCATTACACCCATTCCACAGACGCCAGCGCTCGTCCTGCGCGACATCGATGCGCGGGCGGCGCGCGCCGTTCACCAGCACGAACTGCCCTTCGCGGCCGTTCATCCAGTCCATCATGTCGTTCGGCGCGATCGACGCGTCGTTTGCCAGCTTCAGGTCTGAGAAGAACAGATGACGTTCGGGGAACGCGGCGAGCGGATCGTCAGCGGCGCGCACGACGATCGGCCCAGCCAGGCCGCGAAACACCTGTTCCGCCGACATCATGTGCGGATGCGGGTGATACCAGTACGTGCCGGCGCTGCCGGGCGGCAGCGTGAAGCGGTAGACGTGCGACGCGCCCGGCGCAACGGGGCTCATCGGATTGCCGTCCTGATCGGGCGGCACGGGCAGACCGTGCCAGTGGATCGTCGACGGCTGCGGCAGACGGTTGACGAAGCGGATTTCGACGGTGTCGCCTTCGCGCACGTCGATGAGCGGACCGACGATCGGCCCTTGCGCGGCGTCGCCGTACAGCCATAGCGACGTCGAACGTCCCGGCATCAACTGGCGGCGCACGGGTTGCGCGACGAGCGTCGCGCGAAAGACGCCAGCCTCGCTGCTCTCATTCGCGAGCTTGCGCAATGCGGCAAGCGGCGCGCCGGCGGGCAGCGCCGTTTCAGGCGCGAGCTTCGGGGTTGCGTGGGCGGCGTGCGAGTTGGCGGCATGCGTCGACGACATGCCAGGCATGTCGTCCATATCGGTCATGCCGGACATGCCGTGCATCGAGTGCTGCGCGAAGACGTTGCGCGCGAAGAGCGACGCGACGGCAACGCTCAATGAGCGGGCGAGAAAATCCCTGCGGATCATGGATCGATTCCTTGCTGATGCGGCGCGGCAACGCGGTTGCACGCAACGCATTGAACATGTGACGGAGGCGAGCGTGACGGATTCAGTCACGCATCGGTTTCTTGTGCGCCATTCGAATGAGCGCCGACATGAAACCGTCACACGATCGGCGGACGCACCGGCGGTGCGCGCGTGACGCTCGCGCGCGCGGGGTCGCTATCGGCGCCCGGCACATCCGACGACGCAATGCGCGCCGCCACGCCGATGTTCGACAGCAGTGCGCCGCAATGCGCGCCGCACGCCGTCATGCAGCAAAGAGAATGCGTGCGGTGGCAAGACGAGTTTGAATCGCTCGTGTTCGTCGACGTGTCGCGATGAACCGCATTCGTATGCATGCTCATCGCTTGCAGCGCGGCATCGTGATGATGCTCGCACGCCGACGCGCCCTGCATGCCGAGCAAGGCGAACGTCAACACGATAAAAATGCGCCACAACGATTTCATGCCTGTCTGTCGATGCGAACGAGCGCGAGATGCAAAGGGAGTGAACCGATCATAACGCAGCCACGTTGCCGCGCAGATGACGAAAGCTCAAAACAAAACCCCGGTTTGCTGTCGCGCGCCGGGGTTTCGTTGAAGATGAAAGCGCTACGCCGCGCTCACATGTTGTCGATCATCACCTGACCGAAGCCCGAGCACGACACCTGCGTCGCGCCTTCCATCAGGCGCGCGAAGTCATACGTGACACGCTTCGACAGAATCGACTTTTCCATCGACTTCAGAATCGCATCCGCCGCTTCCGTCCAGCCCAGATGGCGCAGCATCATCTCCGCCGAAAGAATCTCCGAACCCGGATTCACATAGTCCTTGCCCGCGTACTTCGGCGCCGTGCCGTGCGTCGCTTCGAACATCGCGACGGAGTCCGACATGTTCGCGCCCGGCGCAATGCCGATGCCGCCAACCTGCGCGGCCAGCGCGTCGGAGATGTAGTCGCCGTTCAGGTTCAGCGTCGCGATCACGTCGTATTCGGCGGGACGCAGCAGGATCTGCTGAAGGAACGCATCGGCGATCACATCCTTCACGACGACATCGTTGCCCGTCTTCGGATTCTTCACCTTCATCCACGGGCCGCCATCGATCAGCTCGGCGCCGAACTCTTTTTGCGCGAGCGCATAGCCGTAGTCACGGAATGCGCCTTCCGTGTACTTCATGATGTTGCCCTTGTGCACCAGCGTGACCGTGCGGCGATCGTGGTCGAGCGCATACTGGATCGCCTTGCGCACCAGACGCTCGGTGCCTTCGCGCGACACCGGCTTCACGCCGATACCCGACGAGTCCGGGAAACGGATCTTCTTCACGCCCATTTCTTCGCGCAGGAACTGGATGACCTTCTTCGCCTCGGGCGAACCCGCCGGCCATTCGATACCCGCGTAGATGTCTTCCGAGTTCTCGCGGAAGATCACCATGTTGACCTTCTCCGGCTCGCGCAGCGGCGACGGCACGCCTTTGAAGTACTGCACGGGGCGCAGGCACACATAGAGGTCCAGTTCCTGGCGCAGCGCGACGTTCAGCGAGCGGATGCCGCCGCCGACGGGCGTCGTGAGCGGCCCTTTGATCGACACGATGTAGTCCTTCACCACCTGCATCGTTTCTTCCGGCAGCCACACGTCGGGACCATAAACTTTGGTCGCCTTCTCGCCCGCGAAGATTTCCATCCAGTGGATCTTCTTCTTGCCGCCGTAGGCTTTTGCGACGGCTGCATCGACGACCTTGATCATCACGGGCGTAATGTCGACGCCCGTGCCGTCGCCTTCGATGTACGGAATGATCGGCTGATCGGAAACGTTGAGCGAGAAATCCGCGTTGACAGTGATCTTGTCACCGTCAGCCGGAACCGTGATGTGCTGATACGCCATGATCGGACTCCAGTGATAGCCGTACTGTGAGAACAGGTTGGAAATACGAAACCGGGGCGCCCCTCTTGCGCGCGACGCGGTGCAGCGCCGATTCGAGTGCTGATGCCAGATACCGATGCAGCAAGCGGCCAGGCGGCTATTCTAGCCCACGTCGGCACAAGGCCGCGCTCGGGTCGTGCACGTATACCAGCGCACCGGCGGGACTGCATGAGAGTTAACACACTGTCTTATGTCTTATATAAGATATAAGACTTGTTCTGACGCATTATGCATTAAGATCTCGCCATTCGCTATCCGACGCAGCCGTCGAGACTCGCAGCGCGCTTCGACGCCATGGCTGCGATCCCGCGGTTGACGCATCCGCACTTCGCCTCGTTCACGCATGACTCTGCTCGCTCTCAACAAACCCTTCGGCACGATCTGCCAGTTTTCGGCGCACGAAACGCGCGCGTCGCTGGCCGATTGGGTAAAGATGCCCGGCATCTACCCCGCAGGGCGCCTCGACTCCGATAGCGAAGGTCTACTGCTGCTCACCGACGACGGCGCACTGCAGGCGCGCATCGCGGAGCCTCGTCACAAGCTCGTGAAGCGTTATTGGGCGCAAGTGGAAGGCGCGCCGACAGACGACGTTCTGAAGGCGCTCGCGCGCGGCGTCGATCTCGGCGACTATGTGACGCGCCCCTGCCGTGCGGAATTCGTCGAACCCGGCGAAGCGCTATGGGCCCGCACGCCGCCCATTCGATATCGCGCGGCGATTCCCACCACATGGATCGAACTGTCGATCACCGAAGGCAAAAATCGCCAGGTGCGCCGCATGACGGCGGCCGTTGGTTTTCCGACGTTGCGTCTCGTGCGGGTCGGCGTCGGCGCGCTCGATATTTTTTCGCTTGGATTGCCGCCTGGCGAATGCATCGAGCTACCTTCGCGCGCGCCCTGGGAAGGTTTCGCATCGTCGTGAATGCGCCCGCGAAAAACCTGCCGATATTCCGCTAAGCCGTTGTATCGACATGCGTTTTCTATTCGATTGCGTCATTTGAAAAATGCGCGCGAAATGCGCTAAAAAGTACCGATCTGCGACGCGTTATCACACTCACAAAATTTCCTGAAAATTTTCGTCAACCGCGTCGCGCGCTCATGCGTTACTCGACGCAGATGCCGATAAAGCTGTCCGGCATTCAGCCTCAAGAGCCTTTGCACATGCCGCTCCAACGAGCTGTAAGAAGGTGTCTGAACGCTCGCAGCCGCAAAGAAAAATTTCTTCGATGCGGATGTCAACCGAAAGGTGGACGGCACGTTTAAGGACATGACTCAACCTAATCGGGTCATTGGGTTAATTAACTAAAGCTGAGGATTCGCAAAATGAACAAACTGATCGCCGCTCTGGTCGCTGGTCTCTTCGCAACGGCAGCATTCGCACAAGCTTCGGCACCGGAAGCAGCTCCGGCAGCTCCGGCAGCAGCTTCGTCGCACAAGGCAACGAAGAAGGTTTCGCACAAGAAGTCGCACAAGAAGGCAGCAGCTCCGGCAGCAGCTTCGGCAGCATCGGAATAAGTTTGTTGCAATAACGCAGTCAAGAATCAAGCAGTTTTGCCGTTCTTACGGCGTTGAAAGGCAGATGGCCACAAGGCTCTCTGCCTTTTTGTTTTTGACGCGCTCGCGTAACATGCGCGGATCATATTCAGCAAGGAGCTATGTCGTGCGATTTTCATTGCGCTCGTTGATCGCGCGCTTCGCGATTGCAGTTGCATTGCCTGTTGCCGCATTGTCGGCCGTGTCGCTGGCGGCGATGTCCGCGCAAGATGCGCATGCGCAGCAGATGCCCCAGGGCGCAAAACAACCCGGCGACTTTCCGCGCGCCAAGCTCTCGGCAGGCATGTTCGTCATCGACGCCGCCGTCGCCGCGAACGATGCGGACCGCGAGCAAGGTTTG
Organism: Paraburkholderia sp. SIMBA_054; assembly: GCF_046534875.1. Taxonomy (NCBI): domain Bacteria; kingdom Pseudomonadati; phylum Pseudomonadota; class Betaproteobacteria; order Burkholderiales; family Burkholderiaceae; genus Paraburkholderia; species Paraburkholderia sp. SIMBA_054. The sequence continues at coordinate 103,187 of NZ_JAWRXV010000028.1, forward strand.
ATGTACCGCACGCAACTCGCACCGAACGAAGGCATGCTCTTCGTGTTCGGCGAGAATGCCGTGCATTGCTTCTGGATGAAGAACACGCTGATCCCGCTGTCGATCGCATTCATGCGCGCGGACGGCACGATCACCGACATCGACGAAATGCAGGCGGAAACCACCAACAACCATTGCCCGAAGAACAACGGCGTCTACGCGCTGGAGATGAGCAAGGGCTGGTTCACGTCGAAGGGCATCAAGCCCGGTATGAAGATGCAGGGACTGCCGGCGCCGCAATAAGCGAACCCGCCTGCCACACACGAACCGGACGAAAGCCGGCGCAGCCGCAAGGCGCGCCGGCTTGTTTTTATCCGCCGCGCCGCAATGTATGGCGGGCACCATCTCTGGCGGCTTCTGGCAGGATTCCTGCAAAAGCCAGGCCGACACGCTATTCTTATAGTCTCACCAGCAGCACCGAGATCGTCCGGGCCGCGCAGCACATGCCAGCAGAAGGCCCGGCGCCAGCCACCGGCGCGCTAACACATGGAGGTTCACGTGCCCCGCAAGACTCCTATCGAGCGATACCGGAACATCGGTATCAGTGCTCACATCGATGCCGGCAAGACCACCACCACCGAACGCATTCTTTTCTACACCGGCGTGACTCACAAGATCGGCGAGGTTCACGACGGCGCGGCGACGATGGACTGGATGGAACAGGAGCAGGAGCGCGGCATCACGATTACCTCGGCGGCCACGACAGCCTTCTGGAAAGGCATGGCGGGCAATTATCCGGAGCATCGGATCAACATCATCGACACGCCGGGCCACGTCGACTTCACGATCGAAGTCGAACGCTCGATGCGCGTGCTCGACGGCGCGTGCATGGTGTACGACTCGGTCGGCGGCGTGCAGCCGCAGTCCGAAACCGTGTGGCGCCAGGCGAACAAGTACAAGGTGCCGCGCATCGCGTTCGTCAACAAGATGGACCGCGTCGGTGCAGACTTCTTCCGCGTGCAGCGTCAGATTGGCGAGCGCCTGAAGGGCGTCGCGGTGCCGATCCAGATTCCCATCGGCGCGGAAGAGCATTTCCTGGGCGTCGTGGATCTGGTCAAGATGAAGGCGATCGTCTGGGACGATGAGAGCCAGGGCATCAAGTTCTCGTACGAAGAGATTCCCGACAACCTCAAGGATCTCGCGCATGAATGGCGCGGAAAGATGGTCGAGGCGGCGGCGGAAGCGAGCGAAGAGATGCTCGAAAAGTATCTGACCGATCACGAGAGTCTGACGGAAGACGAGATCAAGGCGGGCTTGCGCAAACGCACGATCGCCAACGAGATCGTGCCGATGCTGTGCGGCAGCGCGTTCAAGAACAAGGGCGTGCAGGCGATGCTCGATGCCGTGATCGACTATCTGCCCTCGCCTGTCGACGTGCCCGCGATTCTCGGCCACACGGAAGACGACAAGGAAGCGGAACGTCACCCGAGCGACGACGAGCCGTTCTCCGCGCTCGCGTTCAAGATCATGACTGACCCGTTCGTCGGTCAGCTGATCTTCTTCCGAGTGTATTCAGGCGTCGTGAATTCGGGCGATACCGTCTACAACCCGGTGAAGGAAAAGAAGGAGCGCCTCGGCCGTATTCTTCAGATGCACGCGAACGAGCGCAAGGAAATCAAGGAAGTGCGCGCGGGCGACATCGCGGCGGCTGTCGGTCTGAAGGAAGCGACCACGGGCGACACGCTGTGCGACCCGAACAACATCATCATCCTCGAACGGATGATCTTCCCTGAGCCGGTGATCTCGCAGGCCGTCGAGCCGAAGACGAAGGTCGACCAGGAAAAGATGGGCATTGCGCTCAACCGTCTCGCGCAGGAAGACCCGTCGTTCCGGGTGCAAACGGACGAAGAGTCTGGACAGACGATTATTTCGGGCATGGGCGAACTGCACCTGGAAATTCTCGTCGACCGGATGAAGCGCGAGTTCGGCGTCGAGGCGACGGTCGGCAAGCCGCAGGTCGCGTATCGCGAGACGGTGCGTATCAAGGTTGAAGGTGTGGAAGGCAAGTTCGTCAAGCAGTCGGGCGGACGCGGGCAGTATGGTCATGCCGTCATCACGCTCGAGCCTGATCCGGGCAAGGGCTACGAGTTCGTCGATGCGATCAAGGGCGGCGTGATTCCACGCGAATTCATTCCGGCTGTCGACAAGGGTATTCAGGAAACGCTCAAGGCTGGCGTGCTGGCGGGTTATCCCGTTGTCGATGTGAAGGTGACGTTGACCTTCGGTTCGTACCACGACGTCGACTCGAATGAAAACGCGTTCCGCATGGCTGGTTCGATGGCGTTCAAGGATGCGATGCGCAAGGCGAAGCCGGTGCTTCTTGAGCCGATGATGGCTGTTGAAGTGGAGACGCCTGAGGACTTCATGGGTAACGTGATGGGTGATCTTTCCGGCCGGCGCGGCATTGTGCAGGGCATGGAGGATATTGCCGGCGGTGGCGGCAAGCTCGTGCGCGCTGAAGTGCCGCTTTCGGAGATGTTTGGGTATTCGACGTCGTTGCGGTCGCTTACGCAAGGGCGTGCTACCTATACGATGGAGTTCAAGCATTACGCTGAGACGCCGAATAATGTCTCGGAGGGGATTATTAATTCGAAGTCCAAGTAACCCGGTTTGGTTTGCTTGGTGCGAAGGCCTGTTCCTGTTGGGATGGGCCTTTTTTTTGCTGTCTGCGACGCGGGGGTGGTTTGCTTGTGCTTTTGCTGGCATCCGCGATTTGGCTTCGTGGCGTGGCCGGGTTGGTTTGCTTGTTTTGCCGCTGGCATCCGCGCTATGTCTTCGTGCTTCACGCGTTGCCCCTGTGCGGGGCGGCACCTACTTTTCTTTGCCGCCGCCGCAAAGAAAAGTAGGCAAAAGAAAGCGGCTCACACCGCCAACTCTTCTTCCTGCCTGAGGGCCCCCGAAGGGTCTTACGCTTCACACGGCAATCACGTGACTCACCTTTGTTGCCAGCGCTCTTGCGGTGCGCCTCACCCGCTTCGCGCACCCGCGTCGCAGCGAGTCGCGCCGGATATTCCTCCGCCGCCCAGGTGGCAAACTGTGTGTAGGTTGTCGCGTCGTATAGGGTAGCGTTCTTACAGGGTGGAACGCGTGCGCTATCGGTCCGAAGTGAGGCGTGTGTAGCGCTACGGCCTACACACAGTTTGCCACCTGGGCGGCAGAAACCATTCGCTGCTGTTAGCCCGTGCGTGGGTGCTTGAAGTGGGTGAGGCATTCATTCGAAGCGTTGGCAACGCACGCAAACAAAGACGCCGCCGTGTGAAGCGTAAGACCGGTTGGGGGCCCTCAGGCAAACGCAAGAATTGGCGGTGTGAGCCGCTTTCTTTTGCCTGGCGGCGACGCGTGAAGCGCGAAGGCATAACGCGGATGCCAGCGCAAAGGCCAGAACAACCAAACCGGCCGCGCCACGAAGCCAAACCGCGAAAGCTACGGCATATCCAGCGTCGCCAGACAACCCAAAACCCCAACCCCACTCAAACTTTTGTCCATGCCAGAATAACCAACCACGACGCCCCGCAAGCGCCCGGCAAGGAGACAAGACATGAGCCACGATCACGAGCACACACCTCAAGCCCCGATTGACTGGCGCGAACACGGCGTCAAGGTCATCAAGGGCGACCAGCTCGACACGAACACGCCACAAACCCCTGGCATGAACCGCGCCGCCGCGATCAACGCCGCGCGCGCCGGAGCGCAAAAGCTATGGGCGGGCACCGTCACAATCCACCCGAACGCAAAGACAGGCGCGCACCACCATGGCGCGCTAGAAAGCGTGATCTACGTCGTACGCGGCCATGCCCGCATGCGCTGGGGCGAGCATCTGGAATTCACCGCCGAAGCGGGCCCCGGCGACTTCATCTTCGTGCCCCCGTATGTCCCGCATCAAGAAATCAACGCAAGCACCGACGATCCACTCGAATGCGTGCTCGTACGCAGCGACAACGAAGCCGTCGTCGTGAACCTGAACATCGACGCCGTCGAGCAGCCCGAGACCGTCTATTGGGTCGACCCGATCCACAAGCACCCGCACGATCATTGACCAATCGCAAACTCAGGTCCAACGCCCGTATGACGCCGACCCTTTCGCTGCGCCCCCGCCTCGTCACACTGTATGCCGGACTGATCACCGCCAATCTCACCGCGTGGGCGTGGGCGCTGATCGCGTTTCGCGACTATCCGCTGCTGCTCGGCACCGCGTTGCTCGCCTACGGCTTCGGCCTGCGGCACGCCGTCGACGCCGACCACATCGCCGCGATCGACACCGTCACGCGCAAGCTGATGCAGGAAGGCAAGCGGCCGCTCGGCGTCGGACTGGCGTTCTCGCTCGGACATTCGACCATCGTGATCGCCGCCACCGTCGGCATCGCGTTGACTGCGCTGTCTCTGCATGGGCGCTTCGAGGCGTTCCACGCTGTAGGTGGGACTATCGGCACGTTGGTATCGTCGGGGTTTCTGCTGGTGCTGGCCGGCGTGAACCTCGTGATCCTGCGCGATGTGTGGCGCCGCTACCGGCACGTGCAGCAAGGCGGAGAACTGACGCACGAAGACGCCACACGCGGTGCGCCCGCCGGTCTGCTGTCGCGCGCGCTGAAGCCGCTATTCCGGCTCGTCTCGAAGAGCTGGCACATGTACCCCGTCGGCGTGCTGTTCGGTCTCGGCTTCGACACGGCGACGGAAATCGGCCTGCTCGCCATCGCCGCCGCCGAAGCGGGAAAAGGCCTGCCGCTCTACTCGATCCTCGTGTTTCCCGCGCTCTTCACAGCGGGCATGACGCTCGTCGATTCGACCGATAACGTGCTGATGGTCCACGCCTACAGCTGGGCCATGGACGACCCGAAGCGCAAGCTCTACTACAACGCGAGCATCACGTTCGTGTCGGCCGTAGTCGCGATCGCGATCGGCGGCATCGAGGCACTCGGCTTGCTATCGGACAAGCTCGGATTGAGCGGCGGCGTGTGGGACGCGGTGGCAGCCGTCAACGAACGCTTCGGCATGCTCGGCTACGGCATCGTGAGCCTCTTCATGCTGTGCTGGATCGGCTCTATTCTGTTTCATCGCTGGCGCAAGCCGGCACCGCTCAGCCGATAACACCGCCGCGTACAACGCGCCGCCTAAGCGCCGAAACAGCCGCCGCAGCGCGCCGCCCGTTGCAGCGATGGGCCGCGCCGTTGTGCGCACGACACAACTGCCGCCGGGAATCGTATGAAGGGAACCGCACGCGGCCGCGAATCCTCCCAATCCAGAGGCAATCGCTTACACTGAACCCGCATCATCGTCGCACTACCACCGCAGCGCCTCGCACAGCACGCGTGGCGTCCCAACAGAACGGATCGGACCCACCATCGATGAAGAAATCCGCGGACCCGCGTTTTGCGCCTCGCTTGGTAGAAGCACTTGACCTGGAGGCGGCACGCCGCAGCGCCGACGCCCATGGCAATCACGCCATCGACGAATTTCTCGCCGGCCGCCTCACGCGGCGCGAACTGCTGCGGTATGCGAGCGTGATCGGCATGTCGCTTGCGGGCGGCGGACTGCTCGCACCACGCAGCGCCCGCGCGCAAGGCGCGGCGGGCGCGAATGCGACGATCCGCGTTGCGCACCTGACGCCCACGGGCGCCGTCGATCCGATGACGGTCACCGACTCCGCGAGCCTCTGCCTGCTCAATCAGACGGGCGAATTCCTGATCGACGACGACGGCGAAAAACAGACGCTCAAACCCGTGCTCGCGCTGTCGTGGAAGCCGAACGACAAGGGCGACGTGTGGACCTTCAAGCTGCGCGAGAACGTGAAGTTCCACGACGGCCAGCCCTTCACCGCGAAGGACGTCGCCGCGACCTTCGACCGCCTCGCTGATCCCGCCGCCGGCTCGGCCGCGCTCTCGACATTGAAGGGCGTGCTGTCGAAGGGCGGCACGAAGGTCATCGACGATCACACGGTCGCATTCCATCTCGACGCGCCCAACGGCAACTTCCCGTACTACGTTTCGTCGGACAACTACAACGCGGTGATTCTCCCCGCGAACTACGCGGGCAACTACGAGAAAACCTTCATCGGCACGGGACCGTTCAAGCTCGAGAAGTATCAGGCGAAAGTCGGCGTGTCGTTCGTGCGCAATCCCGACTATTGGGGCGAAAAAGCGCTGCCGCAGCGCGTGCAGTTCACCTTCTACGCGGACCAGCAGGCGCAGATTCTCGCGCTGCAAGGCCATCAGGCCGACGTGATGCCCACGTTCACCGTGCAGGGCGGCCAGGGGCTGATCAACAACCCCGAGTTCAAGGTGGTCGGCGTGAGGTCGAGCGCGCACCGGCAGATTCACATGCGCGTCGACAGCCCGCAGTTCAAGGACAAGCGTGTACGCCAGGCGCTCGCGCTGTCGCTCGATCGCGAAGTGATCGTCAAGGGTCTCTTCAAGGGCCGCGCGCAGGTCGGCAACGATAGCCCGTTCGCGCCCGTGTTTCCGTCGTCGGATGCGGGCGTGTCGCAGCGCAAGATCGATGTCGCGAAGGCGAAGCAACTGCTCGCGCAGGCGGGTGTGCCGAACGGTTTCGACGTGACGCTCACGACCGAGAAGTTCATGGAGATTCCCGACCTCGCCGTCGTCGTGCAGAACTATGCGAAGGCGGTGGGCATCCGCATCAACCTGAAGGTCGAGAGCCAGTCGCAGTACTACGGCTCGGGCACGCCGGGCAAGTCGGACTGGCTCGATTCGCCGCTCGGCATCACCGACTACGGCAGCCGCGGCGTGCCGAACGTGTTCCTCAACGCGCCGTTGACGAGCACGGGCACATGGAACGCCGCGCACTTCAATAACCCGCAGTACGACAAGCTGGTCGCCGATTACGTCGCCGCGCTCGATATCGCCGCGCAGAAGAAAGTGTCCGCGCAGATCCAGACGCTGCTGCTCGACGAGACGCCCGTGATCTTCCCGTTCTTCTACGACCAGCTGATCGCCGCGCGCAAGCAGCTGAACGGCGTGCGCTTCACGGCAATCGCGCAGCTGTATTTCGATCGCGCGACGCTCGCGGCCTGATTGCGCGCGACGCTGCGAGCAAGGGATATCGATGTCGACCACGGTTTCCGCTTCCATCGCTCGTGGCCCGCGCGGCAGTGCAATGCGCGTCGTGCGCTTCGTCGGGACGCGGGTCGGCCTGTCGTTGATCACGCTGTGGCTGCTGTCGGTGATCGTGTTCGCGGGCGGCCAGCTGCTGCCTGGCGATATCGGCCGCGCGATACTCGGCCCGCTCGCCGATCCGCGCGCCGTTGCCGCGCTCAATCATCAGCTCGGCGCGGACCGTCCTCTTCTCACGCAATACACGCAGTGGATCACGCACTTCGTGCAAGGCGACATGGGCTTGTCGTACACATATCGCGAGCCTGTCGCGTCGTTCGTCGGCAGTGCGCTGGCGAACTCGGCGAAGCTCGGTTTTCTTGCGTTCATCGTGGTGGTGCCGCTCGGCATCGCGGGCGGCGTATGGGCCGCGATGCACGCGGGGCGTTGGCTCGACCGCACGATCAGCATCGTCGGTCTGTCGGCTACCGTCGTGCCTGAGTTCGTGTCGTCGATCGTGCTGATACTCGTGTTCGGCGTGTGGCTGCAATGGCTGCCCATCGACGCAACGTATCCGCCCGACGCAGGCATCTTCACGCAACTGAAGCATCTCGTCCTCCCCGTCCTGCCGCTCGTGTTCGTGTTCTTCGGCTATATCGCGCGGATGGCGCGCGCGGGCACGGTCGAGGCGCTCGACGCCGACTACACGCGCACCGCGATCCTCAAGGGATTGCCGCCGCATATCGTGATCTTCCGGCACGTGCTGCGCAATGCATTGCTGCCGACCATCACCGTCGCGGCGACGCAGCTCGGCTACATGATTGGCGGACTGGTCGTCGTGGAGACGCTGTTCCACTATCAGGGCATCGGCTCGCTGATCTACAACGCAGCGAAGGCCAAAGACTTCCCGATGCTCGAAGGCGGCGTGCTGACGATTGGCGTGGTCTACACGGTCGCCAATCTCGTCGCCGATGCGCTATACGTGCTGCTCAATCCACGCTTGCGCGTGAGGAGCGCCGAATGAGCACGATGGCTTCGCCTCCGCCCTCGTCGAACACACCCGCGCCCGCTGCGCCGCGCGCGAGAGACACACGCTACGACACGCTGCGCATGCTGCTGCGCTCGCCGACCTTCATCGCCGGCGCGGTGATCGTGCTGTGGTGGATCGTCTGCGCCATTGCGGGAACGTGGGTCGCGCCGCTCGATCCCTACGCATCCGATCCTTTGAACTCGCTCACGCCGCCCGCGGCAGGCCACTGGTTCGGCACCGATCAACTGGGCCGCGACGTGCTGTCGCGTGTGATCGTCGGCGCGCGCGACATCCTGACCATCGCGCCGCTCGCGACGCTGCTCGGCACGCTCGCGGGCACCGCACTCGGCCTCACGGTCGGTTACTTCGACGGCTGGGTCGACAACGTGATCGGACGCGCGATCGATGCCGTGCTCGCGCTCCCGCTCGTGATCGTCGCGCTGCTCGCGCTGGCCGCAGTGGGCGCGTCGAACCTCACGGTGATCCTCGTGATCGGCATCACGTTCACGCCCATCACGGCCCGCACGGTGCGCGCTGCCGTATTCGCCGAACGGCATCTCGACTACGTGGCCGCGGCCCAGCTGCGCGGCGAAAACGCGTTCTACATCATGTTCGCGGAGATCCTGCCGAACGTGCTGCCGCCCATCATCGTCGAAGCGACGGTGCGTCTCGGCTATGCGATCTTCGCGGTCGCCACGCTGTCGTTCCTCGGCTTCGGCATCCAGCCGCCTTCCGCCGACTGGGGCCTCGCGCTCTCCGAGTCGTACACGCTGATGGCGGGCGGCGCATGGTGGACCGTCGTGTTCGACGCGGCCGCGATTGCGTCGCTGGTGGTCGGCGTGAACCTGATCGCGGATGCCGTGCAAGGAGCCGTCGACGGATGAACGGCCCATCTCCTCCTCCGCCGCCCGCTTCGTTTCCCGCCTTCGATGTGTCGAAGAGCGAGCAGACCGACGCGCTCACGATCGTCGGCCTGACGGTCGCGTATCGCACCCGAGGACGCGAGCGCGACGTGCTGCAAGACGTGTCGTTTCGCATCAGGCGCGGTGAATCGTATGGTCTTGTCGGTGAATCGGGCTGCGGCAAGTCGACGGTCGCAATGGCGACGCTGCGCTATCTGGCGCGCAATGGACGCGTAAAGGCGGGACGCATTTCGATTGCGGGCAAGGAAGTGCATTCGCTCGACGCCGCCGCATTGCGCGAGCTGCGCGCGAACAGAATATCGATGGTGTATCAGGACCCGTCGCGCGCGCTCAATCCATCGCTGACGATAGCGCGCCAGGTGGCCGAAGCGTTCGAGGCATCCGGCGCGACTCGTGAAGATGCGCTGAAGCAAACGGCCGACATGCTCCGCAAAGTCCGCATCGCCGAACCCGAGCGCGTGATGGACAGTTATCCGCATCAGTTGTCGGGCGGCATGCAGCAGCGCGTCGTGATTGCGATGGCGCTCGCATCGAAACCGGCGCTGCTGATTCTCGACGAACCGACCACCGGTCTCGACGCTACTGTCGAAGCCGAAGTGCTCGATCTCGTCGCGCAACTGCGCGACGAGTTCCACACAGCCGTGCTGTTCATCAGCCACAACCTCGCGGTGATCGGCAGGATGTGCGAGCGTGTCGGCGTGCTGTACGCGGGCAAGCTCGTCGAAGAAGGCGCGACGCAGGACGTGTTCGCGCGGCCACGCCATCCGTACACGGTCGGCCTTTTGCGCTGTCTGCCGACTGTGGGCCGCAGCAAGGACAATGACCGGCTCGACACGATTGCGGGTAGCCTGCCGCAGCCGGGTTCCATCGCGCAGGGCTGCATCTATGCGGAGCGCTGCCGTCTCGCCGACGACCGCTGCCGGCGCGAAGCGCCGCCGCCGTATCGTGTGAGCGCGCGGCATGGCGATCAGATGTCGCGTTGCCACTACCACGAGCGCGCAATGGAACTGCCGCGCGCGACGCCCGCCGATGCGCCCGCTCATGCTTCCGGCAACGCGCACGAAACCCGCGACGCTTCGCCCGTGCTGCGCGCGGAAAGCGTATCGAAGACATTCCACGTCGCGGGCGCGGCACTCCGCGCCGTGGACGATGTGTCGCTCGAACTCGCGAAGGGCGAGACGCTTGGTCTCGTCGGCGAATCGGGCAGCGGCAAGACGACGCTCGCGAAGTTGCTGCTCGGTCTCGTATCGCCCGATGCGGGCAGCGTGATCGAACTCGACGGCACGCCTTTGCCGGCACGCGTCACGAACCGCAACGACGAACAGGTGAAGTCGCTGCAGATCGTGTTCCAGAATCCCGACTCGGCGCTCAATCGCGCGCACTCGGTCAGACGGCTGATCGGGCGCGCGTTGTCGCGCCTGTCCGCCCTGCACGGCGACGCGCGCGAGGAAAGGCTCGCTTCGCTGGCGCAGGCGGTCAGGCTGCCCGACCGTTATCTGACGTCGCGCACGCGGCAACTATCGGGCGGGTTGAAGCAGCGCGTCGCGATTGCGCGCGCGTTCGCGGGCGATCCGCGCATTGTCGTGTGCGACGAGCCGACTTCCGCGCTCGACGTGTCCGTGCAGGCCGCGATCCTCAACCTGCTCGCCGATCTGCAGCGCGATCGCAGCGTGAGCTATGTGTTTATCTCGCACGATCTGAATGTCGTGCGCTATCTGTCCGATCGCATCGCGGTGCTGTACGTCGGCCGCCTGCTGGAGATCGGGCCCGCGTCGGCCGTGTTCGACGGCCCGCATCATCCTTATACGGAAGCGTTGTTGTCGTCGGTGCCTGCGCTCGATCAGCGTGACGGCGAACAACCTTCCGACGCGAAGCCGCAGCGCATCCGCCTCGCCGGCGAACTGCCGAGCCCCGCCGCGCCGCCTTCGGGCTGCGTGTTTCATACGCGCTGTCCGCGCAAGCTGGGCGCGATCTGCGAGCAGCAGGACCCGCCCTACGCCGATGCCGGCGACGCGCATCGCATCCGCTGCCATATCCCCGTCGACGAATTGCGCGTGCTCCAGCGCCGCAACTGATCCCCTGTCCCCGCGCCGCATCGTCGTGCGCTGAAACGAAAAACCGCGTCATTCGAGGCCTGCGTTTCAGGTCCGAAACGTTTTTTGTGCGTTTCGATGCGCACACAACCGAGCCGTCACGCGAATGCCACGCGCGACGGGCGTTCGCGCCCAATGGCATGTTTATCGCTAAATGACGCTCACGCATGGGGTTGCGTCGGGATCGACAAATCCTCGGCAACGCTAATTCGCGCCGTCACGACGAACGGCGCAACGGCACGCAGAAAGGACAGTCGATCCCGCGTCGGGCGGATGAAGCGTCATCGCATCCGCCCGGCCATGTGGGGCTCGCACGCGGTCCGGCGCCGACAGCCAACGACAACAGGCGCCGGGCACACATCAGAAGCCGGAGGCGGCGGGATGGCAGGCAGGGAGCGTCGCGCGCGACGTGCCGTCGAAAACGGCATACGCCGCGAACCGAAAGAGCGATAAAAGCTCCGCCCGCCGCCGAACGGCTCAGCGCGTGCAATACGAACAAACGGGACAAGGCGACAAGCAGTGAATAAGAAATGACGGCTTGCGGGGGTCGTCGTTTCCTCGGGAGAGGTGCGATGAAGACCAAACCATTTGATACGTACTACTACAATGTTACACGGGGTACGGCAACCTTCGTGGTTGGCGCGGGGACTTTCATGGCGGCCCAGTTCGTTCAGGCCGCATCCGCGGACGATGTGATTCCGAAGTGGATCGTCACAGCCGATGCGCCGCTGCCTGCCAGCGGAGCGTCGGCTGCGATGCAACCCGCACAGAACGATATGGCATCGACGGGCGTGGAGTCCGGCACGACCACGGCAGCCGACGATGCGGCGTCAGTTTTTCTCCTCAAGAGTTGTATTGGCAACGCCGGCAACTGCGCGCCAAACGGCGGACGCGGCAGCGGCGCAGGCGCGAGCGCGGGTGCCGCTAGCGCTGGGTCGTCGGGTTCGTCCGGCGCGGCTTCGGGCGGCGGTGGCGGGTTTGGGGCTGCGGCGGGCCCAAGCGGCAATTCGAGCGGCGGTGGGTTTGGTGGTGGTAGCGGGAATGGTGGTGGTGGTGGCGGTGGTGGTGGCGGTGGCGGTGGCGGTGGCGGTGGCGGTGGCGGTGGCGGTGGCGGTGGCGGTGGCAACGGCGGTGGCAACGGCGGTGGCAGCAACGGCGGTGGCGGTAACGGCGGCGGTGGTAGCGGCGGTGGTAGCGGCGGTGGTAGCGGCGGTGGTAGCGGCGGCGGTGGCGGCGGCGGTGGCGGTAACGGCGGCGGTGGTAACGGCGGTAGCGGCGGCTGCGGCTGTGGTGGCGGTGGCGGCAGCGCCGGCGGCCCTGGCGGCGGCCCTGGCGGTGGCTTCGGTGGTGGCTTCGGTGGCGGCTTCGGTGGCGGCTTCGGTGGCGGCTTCGGCGGTGGTTTTGGCAGCGGCGGTTTCGGCAAAGGTGGCGGCTACGGCGGTGGCTCAGGTTCAGGCGGCGGTCACGGTGGCGGCAACGGACACTGAGATCGAACGGAACGCGCCGTCCCCATACGACGACAACCACGCAGCGCGCAGACGCTTCCCGGCCAGCGTTGGCGGTGACGTTCCGATCCCCCGGTCGAACGTCACCGCCGGGGCCGGGAACGCCGTCGAAGGTATCGCCGGAAAGGCTTTGGCAACACGAGCCGACGCGTAGCTGAGTTCAAAGCAGAAACGACAAGAGCGGTCCGGCAAAGCAGTCGGGAAAACGCATCGGAACCAAACCGCCCTGCTCGCCTCATATCTATTCAACGTTCGATATGAGGCCTTCTACATGCAACGACACTTCCCCCGCCCCGTTGCACGCATTGCTTCGGGCTTGCTGCTGGCTTCGCTGATGGCTGGCGCATCGCTAGCGTATGCGCAAAATGCGGCGCAGAATGCAACGCAAACCGCCGCACAAACCCAGGCCGCCCCTCCCGTCGATCCCACCTTCTCCGCGTGGTCGCTCGCGCAATCCTGTCAGCAGAAATCCGATAACGTCGCGCACGGCCAGTGTGTCGGTGCAATCCGCGGCATCATCCACGGCTACCAGTACGGCGTACTGTTCCTCAGCCAGCGCGCGTCGCTTGCGGCGAAGGAAACGCAGCGCGTGTCATTGTGTCTGCGCGACGTGCCCGTCTCGACGCTCGTCGACGAATTCGTGCAGGACGCGAGCCAGGTCAGCGCGGATTCGCTCAAGCGCACACCCGCCGAAGTCGCCGTGCTCGGCTCCGTGCACATGCATCACGCGTGCTACTGATCCGCCGATACAACAGCGCAAGCGCCGCATGCTCACAGCATCTCGAGCGGCCGCTTGCTGCGAGGCGGACGAAAGTGCGCATCGATAGCGGCGAGGTCGTCGGCGGAAAGCTGCAGGTCGAGCGCGCGGCGATTGTCGCGCACGTGCTCGATGCGCCCTGACTTAGGAATCGCGAACACATCGGGCTGCCGCAGCACCCACGCCAGCGCGACCTGAAACGCCGATACGCCATGCCTGTCGGCGATATTGTCGAGCGGCGAGCGCTTTGGCAGGCGCGCATGATCGACGGGGCTGTACGCCATCGCGGGCATCTTGCGGCCCGCGAGCCACGGCAGCAGATCGAACTCCGGCCCGCGCCGCGCTATGTTGTAGAGAATCTGGTTCGTCGCGCATGCATCGCCGTGCGGCACGCCGACCAGCTCTTCCATGTCGTCGACATCGAAATTGCTGACGCCCCAGTGGCGTATCTTGCCGTCGCGGCGCAGCGCCTCGAAGCCCGCGACCGTCTCTTCGAGCGGCACCGAGCCGCGCCAGTGCAGCAGATACAGATCGATGCGATCGGTCTTCAAGCGCTTCAACGACTGTTCACATGCATGCTGCACGCCGCGCTTGCTCGCGTTGTGCGGATAGACCTTGCTGACCAGAAACACGTCGTCGCGCAAGCCCTGCAACGCTTCGCCCAATAGCGATTCCGTCGCGCCTTCGCCGTACATTTCCGCGGTATCGATCAGCGTCATGCCGAGTTCGATACCGCCGCGCAGCGCCTCAATTTCGGCCTTGCGGCGCGACGGATGCTCGCCCATCTCCCACGTGCCCTGCCCGAGTTTCGGAATGGGTTCGCCGTCGGGCAACGTCACGCTGGCGATGTCCTTCGTCATGGTTGCGTCCTCGCAAGTGATGTCGTGAAGAAGCGCCGCGTCGCAGCGGCCAAACGCGACGAGTGTAGCGCTTCGCTGCGACGCGCATCGGCGTCCCGGCAAAACCCCGCTATAACGCGGGGCGCCGATGACATAGAATTGCCGCTTGCCCTACTTGCGTCCGTCACATGAACCCAGCCTCGGAAGACCGTTGGCGCGATCTGCGCCCGGACCCGGAAAACGATACGCCGCTGTATCTTCAACTCGCCCGCAAGCTCGGCAGTGCGATCCACGAGAACCGCTGGAACGCAGGCGAAGCGCTGCCGTCGGAGCGCGTGTTGTCGGATGCGCTCGGCGTGTCGCGCATCACGGCACGCAAGGCGATCGCGCTGCTCGTCGAACAGGGGTTGATTCGCCGCTCGCAGGGCGCGGGCAGTTTCATCACGCCGCGCTATGAAGATCCGCTGTCGCGTCTGTCGAGCTTCAGCGAAATGCTGCGCCGGCGCGGCTTTACGCCAAGCTCGCAATGGCTGTCGCGCGAGATCGTGCCCGCCAATCGCGATGAGGTGATCCAGCTCGGGCTGTCGCCCGCTGCAGCCGTCACGCGGTTGCGCCGCCTGCGTCTCGCGGACGGCATCGTGATGGCCGTCGAAAATTCGACGTTCCCCGCTTCCGTCATTCCCGACCCGCAGGCCATCGGCGATTCGCTCTACACGTATCTGGAGCAGCGCGGCTTGACGATCGTGCGCGCGCTGCAGCATTTCCGCGCCGTCAACGCGAGCGACGAGATCGCGCAGCAGATGAGCATCGCGCCGAACGAAGCCCTGCTGCTGATCACGCGCGTCGGCTACACGGCCGACCAGCGCGCAATCGAACTCACCGACACCTACTGCCGCAACGACTACTACGACTTCGTCGCCGAACTGCGCAAGTAGGCGCGAGGTTCAGTCTTCCCAGCGCGGCGCGTCGGAGCCGATGGGCACGGGCGGCCGCGCATAGAACGCGGGCGTCTCTGACATCCGCTCGGCGGGCGCCGCCGCCCGCACGCGGCCAAACGGCGAATCGACTTCGTGCAGACCGTCCTGCACTTCGTCGTACGTGACATCGGGCACGCGCCAGCCCGCTTCGATCTGTCCCATCGATTGCAGCCAGCGGCCCGTCTGCGCCAGTGACAGCCGCACATGCCAGCTGCCGCCCTCCTGCGCGCGCCGCGCGAGCGCGACCATCGCGCCGAATGCGGCGAGATAGCCCGTCGCGTGATCGAGCGCCTGACACGGCAGATGCTTCGGGCCGTCGACGCCCGCCGCGTGGCTCTCCGTGTACGCGATGCCGCTTGCCGACTGAACAAGGCTGTCGAAACCGCGCCGCGTCGCCCACGGCCCCGCGTGTCCATACGCCGAAATCGACACGCAGACGATACCGGGCCGCAGCCGTGCCAGCGATTTGGGATCGAAGCCGCGCGCGGCAAGCGAGCCGGGACGATAAGCCTGCATGAACACATCCGCTTGCGCGGCCAGCGCCTGCAATTGCTCGCGCGCCGTGGTCTCGCGCAGATCGAGTGTCGCGGAGCGCTTGCCGCGCCCGTTGTCGATGACGAGCGGCGCGATGTTCGGCAGATGCGGGCCGTTGATCAGCAGCACGTCGGCGCCATGCTGCGCGAGCGCGCGCCCCGCGACGGGACCCGCGATGATCCGCGACAGATCGAGTACGCGCGTGCCTGACAGCGGTCTAGTCGCGTCACCGAGCCCGGGGGCTTCGGTCGGCGCATCGCCGATCCGCTCGATCTCGAACAGCGGCAGATTCGCAATCGCCTTCGCCTGATCGAGCGCTGCCCATTCGCGCGGCGAGCGGATCAGCGCGGCGCACAGGCCGGCGTCGGCGAGTGTCTGATCGAGCTGCGCGCCGTCCCAGCCGCGAATCGCCTCGGCAACCGCGCCGGG
This sequence comes from Paraburkholderia sp. SIMBA_054, assembly GCF_046534875.1. Lineage (NCBI taxonomy): Bacteria > Pseudomonadati > Pseudomonadota > Betaproteobacteria > Burkholderiales > Burkholderiaceae > Paraburkholderia > Paraburkholderia sp. SIMBA_054. The sequence goes on from NZ_JAWRXV010000028.1 coordinate 119,359, forward strand.
ATCGCCGTCGCAGCCGAGCACCTTCAACACGCCCTGCAGATGATGCGGAAAGTTCGTGTGCAACTGGATCCAGCGGCCGTCGCGCGTCGCGTAGAAGCCGGTGACGGGATGACGCAATTCCGTCGGCAAGTCATCGTTCACGCGCAGATAGCGTTCGCTGCGAAACGCGATCAGCGCGCGCCGCACGCTTACGTCGACATGCTGCATGCGGCCCGTGCGCAGCCTGAAGCAATTGGCGGCGGCAAGCGCCAGCGCCGAAATCGATGCGCTCGCGAGCGTCCCGACACGAAACACGGAGGGCAACGCCGGATCGTTGCCGTCGATCGACACATAGTCGAGCAAGGCCGGATCGCAACCGGCAACGGACCACAGATGATCGAGCGCGAGCTGGGGCGTCATGATGAGCGGGCTTCCTGAAGAAGAAAGACGTGACTCAGTCTAGTTTTACGCCTCGTCATGATCAATCTTGATTCATATAATCAATATATATTCATTTCTTTGGCTTTCCCGCGCCGATATGTCCAATGCGATGTCCGCCCCACGCTATCTGTCAGCCGACGAAGCCGCCGCGATGCTCGGCATCAGCGTCACGACGCTCTACGCCTACGTGAGCCGCGGCATGCTGCGCTCCGCGCCGGACGCAAACAGCAAGCGCCGGCGCTACGACGCGGACGAAGTACGCCGCCTCGCGCGCCGCAAGGAAGATGGCAAGCGCGCGGGCAAAGTCGCGCAGAAGGTGCTGGATTGGGGTGTGCCCGTGCTCGAATCGTCGATCACGCTGATCGCGGACGGCAAGCTGCTGTATCGCGGCCGCGATGCAACCGAACTCGCGCGAATAGCGACATTGGAAGAAGTGGCGGCCCTGCTGTGGGAATGCAGCGCGCGGCGCATCGCCGATGCGCCCGCCGCGCCGCTTGGCGCTGCGCAATGGTCGGCGTGGCTCAAGCTGTGGAGCGACAGCGCGCCGCTCGATCGCGCGCTCGTGCTGCTGCCTGCCGCCGCCGCGCAGATGCCGCGTGTCTGGGCGCTCGGCCGCGATGCGCAACTCGACAATGCCTGCGCGCTGATCCGGCTGATGGCGGGTGCGATGATTTCGGCTGCACCGTCGAACGAACCGCTGCATAAGCAGCTCGCCAGCGCGTGGCGCGTGCGCAACCGCGCGCAGATCAATCTGCTGCGTGCCGCGCTCGTCGCGTGCGCAGATCACGAGCTGAATGCGTCGACATTCACGGTGCGGTGTATCACGTCGACGGGTACGCATCTGTTCGGCGCCGTGGTGGGCGGGCTTGCCGCGTTATCGGGACCGAGACATGGCGGGGAAACAGCGCGCATCGCCGCGTTGTTCGACGAAGCCGCGCGCGCCGCCGATCTCGACCGCTATCTGGCCACGCGGCTCGCCCAGCACGAGCAAAGCGCGCCGGGGCCTGTGCTCTCAGGGTTTGGACATCCGCTGTATCCGGACGGCGATCCGCGTGCGCGTCTGCTGCTGGAACTGCTCGATGAATGTGCACCCGCTCGCTCGCCGTTCGCCGACGTGCAGCGGCTTGCGCGCGTCGTGCGAGACACGACTGGCGCCGAGCCGACCGTTGACTACGCGCTCGCGGCCATCGAACGGGTGCTCGGCCTGCCCGCCGGCGCGGCTTTCACGCTCTTCGCGGTAGGCCGCGTGACGGGCTGGATTGCGCACGCGATAGAACAGACCAGCGACGGCCGCCTGATCCGTCCGCGCGCCAGGTACATCGGCGCGTACGAAGTGGACTGATTCAAAGACCCGCGCTTCAGGCCGTGAGCAGCCAGCGCGGCATCCACGTCCAGCGCGGCGCGCGCCGCCGCTCGACTTTCACCGTGTCGCCCACGCCGCCAGTCACCGTCAGCGAGAGCCGCACGCCGTCCCGCCCCGCGCTCAGCCACGCGACGGCGCCGCGCTTCAGTTCGAACGACTCGCCCGCTGCGAGCCAGTAATCCTCGGCGTCGCCTTCGACGGTCAGCCAGAGTTCGCCCGCCAGCACGTTCACGGCAAGCGGCTGCGCAGCCCGCCAGGCGCTTGCCGGCTCGCTGTGCTCGAGTTCGAAAGTACGGATTTCACGCATCGCTGTGCTCCTTGAAGTGCTTTTTCGCTTGCATCCATTATTGTCGTGCGATGATGACTGTCACATGCACAGTGCTGAACAGTTTCAAAAGAACTGTACAGCTAGAAAACCTGACAGTTGTCGGCGCTTCGACCATGACAGACCGTGACCGACGGCTGGCGAAGCGCTCGAAAGAAGCGCGAAGAAGGCGCTAAGGAAGGCAAGCCATGAAGCTCGACATTGAACTGAACCGCGAAAACGGCGTGCCGCTCACCGAGCAGATCGTCAGCGGCGTACAGGACTGGATCCGCTTGCGCACCGCGCATCCCGGCGCGAAGCTACCGTCGATCCGCCAGTTCGCCACCGACAACGACATCAGCCGCTTCCCCGTGATCGAGGCCTACGACCGGCTCGTGTCGCTCGGTTATCTGGATTCGCGGCCGGGTTCCGGCTTCTACGTTGCCGAACGGCACCGCGCCGCGATGAGTTGTCAGGGCGCGTCCGACCCGCGTCGCGCCGAAGACGAATCGACCCACATCCTGCAACAGTTCAATCATCCCGGCGAATCGCTGAAGCTCGGCAGCGGCTTCATTCCCGAGGCATGGCGCGACATGGACAGCCTCGCGCAGGCGATCCGCCACGTGTCGCGTACCGACGGCGCGAGCATGATCGATTACGCGACGCCGCTCGGCAACGCGACACTGCGCGAACTTCTGCAAGGACGCATCGAGCAGCTCGGCATCGAAGCGGAAGCGTCGCAGATCCTGATCACGTTCGGCGCGAGCCAGGCGATGGACCTGCTGATGCGCTACCTGCTCAAGCCCGGCGACACGATCTTCGTCGAGGACCCGGGCTACTACAATTTCAACGGCCTGCTGAAGCTGCATGGCGTGAACCTCATCGGCATTCCGCGCACGCGCACGGGCCCCGATCTCGACGCGATGCAAGCGCAGTTACAGCAGCATCGGCCGAAGCTCTTCTTCATCAACTCGGTCTTTCACAACCCGACAGGCACGACGATCGCGCCGCCCATCGCATTCCGCCTGCTGCAACTCGCGCGCGAGCACAACTTCAAGATCATCGAAGACGATATCTACGCCGACTTTCAGACCGAACCCACCGACCGCCTCGCCACGCTCGATCAACTCGAGCACGTGATCTACATCGGCGGGCTGTCGAAGACTTTGTCGTCGTCGCTGCGCATCGGCTATGTGATCGCCGATCACGCAACCATCAAGGATCTCGCCGACATCAAGATGCTGACGAGCATCGGCGGCTCGCGCTTTGCGGAAGCCGTAACCGTCGCGTTGCTCGAACGCGGGATGTATCGCAAGCATCTCGAAAGATTGCGGCGGCGCATGCGCGATGCGCTCGGCGCGACCGTGCAGACGCTCGAAATGAGCGGTTGGGAGGTGTTCGAGAATCCACTGGGCGGCAAGTTCGTGTGGGCGCGCGTGCCGCATGTCGAGGATGCGGAGCGGCTCGTCGAATGCGGTGTGCCGCTCGGCGTGACGGTGGCGCCCGGCAGCTATTTCCGGCCGAATGCGGAGCCGAGCCCGTGGATACGCGTCAACGCTGCGTTTGCGAACGATCCGCGCGCACGGGCGTTTTTTGAGGCGGCGGCGGGTTTGAAGGCGTAACGCAGGGCTCGGGCGCAACGATTGCTGCCCATGCCGGCGGCGGTGCCGTCCGTCACGCTTTTTCCTTAGAATGTGGGCTCTCCGCCCAGCCGCCCTGCCCTGCCTTCATGTCCGAATCGACCGAATCCGCATCGCCCGCCGCGAGCAACCGCACCGCGAACACCGCGCCTACTGCCCGCTCGTTGACGGTGATGCTGTGGATCGTCGCGACGGGCTTCTTCATGCAGACACTCGATTCGACGATCGTCAACACCGCGCTTCCCGCGATGGCGAAAAGCCTCGGCGAATTGCCGTTGCGCATGCAATCAGTCGTGATCGCGTACTCGCTGACGATGGCCGTGATGATTCCCGTGTCCGGCTGGCTCGCCGACAAGCTCGGCACGCGGCGCGTGTTCATGAGCGCGATCCTCGTCTTCACGATCGGCTCGCTGCTGTGCGCGAATGCGCAGACGCTCACGCAACTGGTGCTCTATCGCGTGCTGCAAGGCGTGGGCGGCGCGATGCTACTGCCCGTCGGCCGCCTTGCCGTGCTGCGCGTGTTTCCCGCCGAACGCTATTTGCCCGCGCTGTCGTTTGTTGCCATTCCGGGGCTGATCGGTCCGCTGATCGGCCCGACGCTTGGCGGCTGGCTCGTCAAGATCGCATCGTGGCACTGGATCTTTCTGATCAACGTGCCTGTTGGCATCGCCGGCGTGATCGCGACGTTCATCTTCATGCCCGACAGCCGCAACCCCGATACCGCGAAGTTCGACATGAAAGGCTATGTGCTGCTGATCGTCGGCATGGTGTCGATCTCGATGGCGCTCGACGGACAAACCGAATTCTCAATCCAGCACGCGACCATGCTGATGCTGCTGATCCTTTCGCTAGGCTGTTTCGTTGCCTACGGATTGCATGCGACGCGCGCGGCCAACCCGATCTTCTCGCTCGATCTGTTCAAGATCCACACGTTCAGCGTCGGCCTGCTCGGCAACCTGTTCGCGCGGATCGGCAGCGGCGCGATGCCGTATCTGATTCCGCTGCTGCTACAGGTGAGCCTCGGCTACAGCGCGTTCGAAGCCGGCCTGATGATGCTGCCCGTCGCCGCGGCGGGCATGTCGTCGAAGCGCCTCGTCACGCGGCTCATCATGAAGTACGGCTACCGGCGCGTGCTCGTGTCGAACACGGTGCTGGTCGGCCTCGCGATGGCGAGCTTCTCGTTGACGAGCGAGCATCAGCCGCTGTGGCTGCGCCTCGTGCAGCTCGCGTTGTTCGGCGGCGTCAACTCGATGCAGTTCACCGCGATGAACACGCTGACGCTGAAAGACCTCGGCACGGGCGGCGCGAGCAGCGGCAACAGCCTGTTCTCGCTCGTGCAGATGCTCGCGATGAGCCTCGGCGTCACCGTCGCGGGCGCGTTGCTGACGACATTCACGGGCCTCATCCCGCGCGTCACGGCGGCCAACTCGCTGCCTGCCTTTCACGCGACTTTCCTGTGTGTCGGCCTGATCACGGCGGCGACGTCGTGGATTTTCGCGCAGTTGTCGGCCGATATCCGGCAGCCCGTGAGGCGCGCCGATCCGCAGGAACGCACGTGACGCACGTGAAATTCAGCGCTCGCCGTGCGACATGGGCGGAACCTTAACGGGGCGCGCGCCGCACCATCGATGTGCGCTTCGCTCACTGCGCGCATGACAGCATCGGCTGTCCCGGCGCAAAATCGATGCAACAGCGGAGGAAACGGCGCAAAACACAGCCCAATCCGCGTGACACAGGGCTAAAGCCGTAGCGCATCGTCATGCGCATGTTTCTTGCTGCCCTATCCTGTAAACTTGAATCTTTCGCGCGTTTTCGCGCGGCCCGCCTCACATCTCAACCGATGACCGACACGATGAGCATGATCGAACTCGATCCTCCCGGCTTCCAGCCTCCGCGCCCCGTAGCAGGCGACGAGGGCTCCCGCCGCACCGTCCGGTATGGCGGCTACACGGTTTTCAGCGTATTTCAGCCGGTTTTCTCGGTTTCGCACCGTCGCGCGATCGGCTATCACGCGTCGCTGCGCGCGCACGACGAGAACGAAAGGCAGGTGCCGTCGGCCGAAGTCTTCACCCAGGCCGCGCGGCGCGGCGACCTGCTGGAGCTCGGGAGGCTCGCCGAATCGCTGCATCTGGGCAACTTCAACGCGTTCGACAGTCACGACGAATGGCTCTTTCTGAGCCTTCATCCCGCCGCGCTGATGGACACGAGCTACGGCGACGCGCTGCTCGCGGGCCTCAAGTCGCTCGGTCTGCCGCCGCAGCGCGTGGTGCTCGAAGTGTCCGAGCAGGCGGGCGGGGAGACGACGCGCTTCGCCGAGATCATCGACGCGCTGCGCAAGTCCGGCTTCCTGATCGCGCTCGACGGCTTCGGCGCGAAGCATTCGAATATCGACCGCGTGTGGAACCTGCGGCCCGACATCGTCACGCTCGACCGCTGCATCCTCGCGCAGGCCAGCGAGCATTCGCATATCGAGCGCGTGCTGCCCGGCATCGTGTCGATGCTGCATGAATCGGGGCAACTGGTGCTAATGGGCGGCCTCACGACCGAGCGCGACGCGCTGATCGCGCTCGAATGCAATGTCGATTTCGTGCAGGGCACCTTCTTCGCCGCGCCGAGCGTCGAGCCCGTCGCGCGTCAGGCGACCGTGAGCCTGATGGACAGGCTGTCGGCGGCACTGCGCGAACGCGTGGCCGCACGTGAGCGCGCGCAAGCCGAGCGGCTCGCGCCGTTCGTGACGGCGCTGGAAGCCGCGAGCGCGCAGCTCGTCGAAGGCAAGCCGATGGCCGAGGCGACCGCGCCGCTGCTGGAACTGCGCGAAACGGCGCGCTGCTTCCTGCTCGACGGCTCGGGCCGTCAGATCGGCGACAACGTGCTGCCGCAAGGCCGCGCGTCGCAGCGCGCGAAACGCTTCCGGCCGCTGTTGCATTCGGAAGGCGCTAGCTGGGAACGTCGTCCGTATTTCATCCAGGCCGTGCGCGCGCCCGGCCAGGTGCATCTGACGCCGCCCTATCTGTCGATCAACGAGGCGCACCTGTGCGTGACGGCGTCGATCGCGGCGGAAACCGCGCGCGGCATGCAGGTGCTATGCGTCGATATCAACTGGGAAGTGGCCGCGCATCGTAATTGACGCGGCCTGACGGCTGACGGGCCGCAGCAGTTGCAGGACCGCCGCGCGCCCGAACACGCGCGTCGCGCTCGCCAGCCGCAGTGCGCCCGTCACGATGCGCAACGCGACGATGCGTTCGTCCTCGCCGATCGAAATGTCGAGCAGCGCGTCGATTTCGCCGTCGCGCATCAACGCCACGGCGCGCATGCCGTTCATCGTCACCGTCTCCATCTGGTCGCCACGACCGTGCATCGACAGCGTGGTCGCCGCCTGTTCGGCCGTCGCGACGGCATCGTCCGTTTCGGGCGCGTCGCTCATTACGCTCGGCACCTCGCAGAAGAGCCGCACAAGGCCCGCGCGATCCTGCGCTTCCATCGCCGCCCGCAAGCGCTCGACAATGCGCGCATGCGCGGCCGGGTCCGCCCGCTTCGCCGGCACGCCTTCGCGCTGCAAACGCGCCCTCGCGCGATGCACCATCTGCCGGCAATTCGCGGGCGTCTTCGCAAGAATCTTCGCGATCTCCGCGTAATCGCAATCGAATGCCTCATGCAGCACGAATGCCGCGCGTTCCTCGGGCTTCAGCCGTTCGAGCAGCAGCATCACGCCATACGACATCTGCACGGCCTGCAACGCGAGGTCTTCCGCCGATGGCGCGAGGTTCTCGACCCACGGGTCCGGCATCCAGCCGCCTGAACGCGTCGTACGCTCGATCTGCAGATGACGCAGCCGGTCGATCGCGAGGTGTGTCGTGATCGTCGTGAGCCATGCGGCCGACGAACGCAGTTCGCTCGCGTCGGCGGCATGCCATTTGAGCCACGCGTCCTGCACGATGTCTTCCGCTTCCGCGCGGCTGCCGAGCATCCGGTACGCGAGCGCAAAGAGCCTCGCGCGCACCGCCTCGAAATCCGCCGACTTCTCTCCGTTCATTTCCATGCGAGCCGCTCCTGTGGCGTTGTCTCCGGGTTGACGGGCCAGCCGCACGCGATGTGACACGTCCACGCAAAAATTCTTTTGTCACACCGTGCCGCGCGTTCGCGTCATGCGACTGAAACCCGCCTCGTGCGGGCCTTTTCACGGGTCTTTTCAGTCCACCAGCGAGGAACGCATGCATCGACACTTCACTTCACCCGCCGCGTCGGGCTTCAATTTCGTGCCGACCGTCATCGAGCAATCGGGCCGCGGCGAACGCGCCTACGACATCTATTCGCGCCTGCTGCGCGAGCGGATCGTGTTTCTGGTCGGCCCCGTCAACGACCAGTCGGCGAGCCTGATCGTCGCGCAGTTGCTGTTTCTCGAATCGGAGAATCCTGACAAGGATATTTCTTTTTACATTAACTCGCCGGGCGGCTCGGTCTACGACGGCCTCGCGATCTTCGACACGATGCAGTTCATCAAGCCCGACGTATCGACGCTCTGCACAGGCTTCGCGGCCAGCATGGGCACGTTCCTGCTCGCAGCGGGCGCGCCCGGCAAGCGTTTTGCGTTACCGAACGCGCGCATCATGATCCATCAGCCCTCGGGCGGCGGACAGGGCACCGCGTCGGACGTCGAGATCCAGGCGAAGGAAGTGCTGTATCTGCGCGAGCGCCTGAACACCGTGCTCGCGGAAAGAACGGGGCAGAGCATCGCGCAGATCGAGAAGGACACGGATCGTGACAATTTCATGTCAGCGGATGCGGCGAGAGCCTATGGCCTCGTCGATGACGTGCTGACAACGCGCGTGCCTGCTGTTGCCGAAGCGGCGCACAGCGCGATGTAGCGCTTTTCTTCTCGCGCTCAATGCAGGCGCGCGGCGAGATACGACGAAACGACCAGCCTGTACTCGTCGACCAGCGCCTTGCGATCTTTCGGTTTCGCCGCTGCGTACAGCGGATTCAGGCTTTTCACGACCTGCAACACGACCTCGGCGACGCGAAACGCGTCGTCGTCCGATAACGCCGGGCTGTAGCGCTGAAACAGCTCAGCGAACCGGCCGCGCAAGCGGTTGCGCGCGGCCGCGTCGCGCCGGAAGTTCAGCGTCACCGACAGCAGCGGCAGATACGCAGGCCGCGCCGCGATGAAGTCGATCATCAGCGCGAAGAGGCGCTCGACCAGCTCATCGACGCTCCATTCATGCGCCGCTTCGCCCAGCGCGCTCCATTGCGCGTCCATTTCGTCGCCATAGCGCGTACGCAGCGCGAAAACAAGCGCATCCTTGTTCGGAAAGTATTGATAGACAGCACCAATCGACGCGCCCGCGCGTTCGGCGATCGCCGTCATCGTCGCGGCGTCGAAACCGCGCTCCGCGATCACGTTGCCTGCGGCGTCGAGCAGCGCATCGACACGCTTTGCCGCGCGCTCCTGCTGGGGAATACGCCGCACTTTCGGATTATCTGAGGACAGACTCATGTTTATCGCTTATCATGACATGAGGACATCCTCACATATAGGTGACATATGGCGCAAGCGCTTTCCATCGATCCGCGCAGCACGGCCATCGTGCTGATCGATCTGCAGCACAGCAATGTCGGCCGGCAACTGGCGCCGCATTCCGCCGCCGACGTCGTCGCGCGTTCCGTGCGCGCCGCCGATGCACTGCGCGCGGCGGGCGGCACGGTCGTGTTCGTACGCGTCGATGTCGCGCAACTGCTGTCGTTGCCCGCCGATGCGCCGCTGCGTCCGCGCGATGCGCCCGCTCCGCCGCCGCAGGCATCGGACCTCGCGCCCGAGTGCAATGTGCAGGCCGGTGATCTCGTGGTGACGAAACGCCAGTGGGGCGCGTTCTACGGCACCGATCTGGAACAGCAATTGCGACGCCGTCACATCAACACCATCGTGCTGACGGGCATCGCGACGAACTTCGGCGTCGAGTCGACGGCGCGCGCGGCGTTCGACCAGGGCTACGAGCTGATCTTCATCGAAGACGCGATGTCGGGCCTGTCTGGCGAAACGCATGCCTTTCCCATCGAGCATATCTTTCCGCGCATGGGCTTCGTGCGCTCGACAGAGGAATTCATCAGCGCCGTTGCCGAAACAGGGACGTTCGGCGGCGCCTGAGTGCGTTGCAGGCCGATCGTCATGCAAAACCTCGATCGATACCGCGTTGTGTGAGACGATCGAGCCTGCACTTCATTGGAGAAGCATATGGCGTCATCCCAGGATACCGTCAGCATGGCGCTGTTCTGTGATTTCGAAAATGTCGCGCTCGGCGTGCGCGACGCGAAATACGAAAAATTCGACATCAAGCTGGTGCTCGAACGGCTGCTGCTCAAAGGCAGCATCGTCGTGAAGAAGGCGTACTGCGACTGGGACCGCTACAAGGGCTTCAAGGCCGCGATGCACGAAGCGAACTTCGAGCTGATCGAAATTCCGCACGTACGGCAATCGGGCAAGAATTCCGCAGACATTCGCCTCGTCGTCGATGCACTCGACCTCTGCTATACGAAGTCGCACGTCAATACGTTTGTCATCATCAGCGGCGATTCGGATTTCTCGCCGCTCGTGTCGAAGCTGCGTGAAAACGCGAAGCAGGTGATCGGCGTCGGCGTGCAGCGCTCGACGTCGGATCTGCTGACGGCCAACTGCGACGAATTCATTTTCTACGACGATCTCGTGCGCGAGAACCAGCGCGCAGCTGCGAAACGCGACGGCGCCAAGGCCGCGCAGCAGGCGGCGCAACAGGCCACGAAGCGCGCATCCGACGGTGAAAAACGCAAGGAAGACCTGGAAACGCGCAAGACGAAAGCGGTCGAACTTGCTGTGCAGACCTTCGATGCGCTCGCGTCGGAGCGCGGCGATAGCGGCAAGATCTGGGCGTCGGTGCTGAAAAACGCGATCAAGCGCCGCAAGCCCGATTTCAACGAGACGTACTACGGTTTCCGCGCATTCGGCAATCTGCTCGAAGAAGCGCAGTCGCGCGGGTTGCTCGAAGTGGGCCGTGACGAGAAGTCGGGCACGTTCGTGTATCGCAGCGGGTCGTCTGGTGTCGCTGCGTCGGCCGAAGTCGCAAGCCCGCGCGAGACAGGCGACGAATGGGCGGCCATGCCTGCTGCCGCCGAGATCGTCGATCTGGAGGAAGCGACTGTCACGGCTGACGTCGAAGACGATGTGCCCGCTGATCAGGCGCTCGAGGATGCGCCGCCGGCCGTATCGACCGGTCATGCGGACAACGGCAAGGGCGAGACGCGCCGCAAGGGACGCGGCACGCGCAAGCCCGCTGCAAAGAGAGCGAAGAAGAAGACAGAACGCGTCGAAGCGGCCGAAGGCGAAACGGATTCGTCGCTGGCTGCGGATACGCGGCATGTGCCGGAACAGGCCGCTGTATCTGAGGCTCACGCGCCTGTGCACGAAGCGGAACATCCCGCAACGGAAGCACCCGCTGCGAAGAAGAAACCCTCGCGCAAATCGACGACGCGCAGCCGCCGTCCGCGCAAGACCGAGTCGGCCAACGACGCGGAGTAAGTGAGGCTTTAGGTGAAAACGCCGCTCGTTCGAGCGGCGTTTTGCTTTCCGGACCACACAGCGTGCTTCACAAGTTCGGATAGTTCGGACCGCCGCCGCCTTCAGGCGTCACCCACGCGATGTTCTGCGTCGGGTCCTTGATGTCGCAGGTCTTGCAGTGCAAACAGTTTTGCGCGTTGATCTGCAGACGGTCTTCGCCGTCTTCGGTTTTGATGAACTCGTACACGCCCGCCGGGCAGAAGCGCGCTTCAGGGCCAGCGTAAGTTTGCAGATTCAGCGTGACGGGGATGCTCGCGTCCTTGAGCGTCAGATGCGCCGGCTGATTCTCTTCGTGGTTCGTGTTCGAGATGAACACCGAAGAGAGGCGGTCGAACGTGAGCTTGCCATCCGGCTTCGGATACTCGATCGGCTTGCATTGCGATGCCGGCATCAGCATCTCGTGATCCCAGCGCTGGTGATGCAGCGTCCACGGCACGTTGCCGCCCAGCAGCTTCTGTTCGATGCCGACCATCAACGCGCCGAGATACAGACCCTTGCTCATCCACTGCTTGAAGTTGCGTGCTTTGTTCAACTCCGTATGCAGCCATGAAGCTCTGAACGACTCCGGATAAGCCGTCAGTTCGTCGTTGTGGCGGCCTGCCTGCACGGCGTCGAATGCGGCGTCGGCGGCGAGCATGCCTGTCTTGATTGCCGCGTGCGAACCCTTGATCCGCGACGCGTTGAGGAAGCCTGCGTCGTCGCCAACCAGTGCGCCGCCCGGGAAAGCGAGCTTCGGCAGTGACAGCAGACCGCCTGCCGTGATCGCACGCGCGCCATACGACACACGCTTGCCGCCTTCAAGGAATGCACGAATCGACGGGTGCGTCTTGTAGCGTTGGAACTCCTCAAACGGCGACAGATACGGATTCGAATAACCGAGGCCGACGACAAAGCCCACCATCACCTGGTTATTGTCGATGTGATATAGGAACGAGCCGCCGTAAGTCCGCGTATCGAGCGGCCAGCCGGCCGTGTGGATCACGAGGCCGGGCTTGTGCTTCGCCGGATCGATTTCCCACAGTTCCTTGATGCCGATGCCGTAGACCTGCGGATCCGCACCGTCGCGCAGCTTGAAGTTGTCGGAAAGCTGACGTCCGAGATGCCCGCGTGCGCCTTCGCAGAACAGCGTGTACTTCGCGTGCAGTTCCATACCGGGCTGGAAGTTTTCGGTCGGCTCGCCGTCCTTGCCGATGCCCAGATTGCCCGTCGCGACGCCTTTAACCGAGCCATCTTTGTTGTAAAGCACTTCAGCGGCCGGAAAGCCCGGAAAAATCTCCACGCCCAGCGCTTCGGCCTGCTGCCCGAGCCAGCGGCACAACGGGCGCGCCATCGGCAGGTCCGATGCCGGACAACACGCCGGACAGCGCGATGTAGTTCAGATCGTGGCCGGCGCGCGCCGCAAGCGGGCCCGTTTGACCCCAGCCCGTCATGCGTCCGTAGACGAGCTTCGGATTGCGCGCGAAGGCCTCGCCGGGGCTGAGTCCGAGACGCTCCATCGTGCCGGGCCGATAGCCTTCGATTACGACATCCGCGCGCGCCATCAGATCGAGCGCCGCTGCCGCCGATGCCGGCTGCTTCAGATCGAGCGTGACCGAACGCCGTCCGCGACCCGTGATGTCGATGCGCTTGCCGTTGGTTTTCGGCCCGAGATCGTCGGGCGCAGCCGGCCGGTCGATGCGCAGCACGTCCGCGCCCATATCGGCGAGCAGCATCGCGCCGAAGGGCCCGGGACCGATCGCCTCGAATTCCAGCACTCTGATTCCGTTCAAAACGCCCATCGTCCACCTGTCTCCATGGAAATGCGGCCCCGCTGACGGGTGCCAGCCGGGCCTTGCTGTCGGTTGTGAGTGTCGGGGCGACAGAATGCCCCTTGATCGTAGTAAGCCCTGGCGGGCAGCGGACAGGACCACCCCGAACGGGTGGCGAAGGGAGTGGGCGTTTTGTTTCGACGGATACTGGTAAGTGTGAGCATTACCACAATTCATCTATTAATTCGGATGGCGAATTAATAGATGCCAAAAAGAAAAAGCCCTCACAAGTGAGGGCTTTTCCATTCAGTCTGCGCTTGCCGGTTTTTCAACCGCTTACCGGATCGAGCAAAGACTTACGCGAAGTTCTTTTCCGCGAAGTCCCAGTTCACGATGTTCCAGAATGCTTCGACGAACTTCGGACGCGCATTGCGGTAATCGATGTAGTACGCGTGTTCCCACACGTCGATCGTCAGGAGCGCCTTTGCGTCCGTGGTCAGCGGCGTGGCGGCGTTGCTGGTCGACACCAGATCCAGCGAACCGTCTGCCTTCTTCACGAGCCATGCCCAGCCCGAGCCGAACGTGCCGACTGCCGTCTTCGTGAATTCTTCCTTGAACTTGTCGAAGGAACCCCACTTCGCGTTGATCGCTTCGGCGACCTTGCCCTTCGGCGCGCCACCACCTTGCGGCGACAGGCTGTTCCAGAAGAACGTGTGATTCCAGATTTGCGCGGAGTTGTTGAAGATACCGCCCGACGACTTCTTGACGATCTCTTCCAGCGACAGGTTCTCGAACTCAGTGCCCTTGATCAGATTGTTCAGGTTGGTCACATAGGTCTGATGGTGCTTGCCGTAGTGAAACTCGAGCGTCTCTTCCGACATGTGCGGAGCGAGCGCGTTCTTCGCGAACGGCAGCGGCGGGAGCGTATGTTCCATGGTGCTATTCCTTTGTATCTGTTTATGGGGAGTCTGCGGATAACGCTGCGGGAGCACTCGATTGTAGGCGACTTGGAATAACCCCGCAAACGCAAGCCCTTTATGGCACGCATTGCGAAAACGCGCTGCGCGGGCAGCGTAATTAATGCTCGCGCGGCGGCTTTTCAGCTGTCATACGAAGGTCAAAACTACTGTGCCCAATGGCGCTTCAAAGCACGATTAAAAGCCATCCGTAAGACGCGGCTGAACATCCGACAGCGCGATATCCGCCGAGCCTTCAGCGAGGTGAACGGTCATGCGGCGGCCCGGCTTCAATGCCGATGGCGCTCGCACTGCGCGGCCGTTTTGCGCATCGAGCAATGCCGCGTAGCCACGTTCGAGCGTGCGTTGCGGGCTCAGTACTTCGAGCCGCGCGGCAAGCGTTTCCACGCGCGCAATGTGTCTTTCATGTTGACGCAATAATGCGCGCTCGAGCCGCTCGGCAAGGCCGTTCACTTGCGAACGATGCAGCGAGAGATCGGGACGCCAGCGCTGCCAGCGCATCTGCACGAGCGCGAAACGCCCGCGCGCGTCGCGCACGGGCCGCGCACCCGCCGACGCGAGCCGAACGCTCAGTTGCTGCAGATGCGTGTGTTGCCGCGCGAGCCTTTCGGCCGGCGACACGAGACGCCGCGCGAGCCAGTCGAGCTGCTGCGCGCGCCGCTCCATCATGCGACCGAAGCCGCGCGCGAGCGTCGCATGACGATGATCGAGGTCGCGCAGCAGCAGCACGCGTTGCGGGCTGACGAGTTCGGCGGCGCCCGTGGGTGTGGGAGCGCGGACATCGGCGGCGAAGTCGGCGATCGTGAAGTCGGTTTCGTGACCGACGCCGCTCACGACGGGCATCTTGCTCTCCGCAATCGCGCGGGCCAGCACTTCTTCGTTGAAAGCCCACAGGTCTTCGATCGAGCCGCCGCCGCGACACACGATCAGCACGTCCACTTCACCGCGCCGGCTCGCCGTCTCGACCATCGCGGCCAGCTTCGCGCTGACGCCCGCGCCCTGCACGGGCGCGGGATAGACGATCACGGGAATGTGTGGCGCGCGACGCGCCAAGGTTGTCAGTACGTCGCGCAATGCGGCCGCCTGCAACGACGTGACAATGCCGATCGCGCGCGGATGCGCAGGCAGCGCGCGCTTGCGCTCCGCTTCGAACAGGCCTTCTGATTCGAGTTGCGCCTTCAGCCGCAGGAACGCTTCGTACAAACGGCCTTGGCCCGTGCGGCGCACGGCCTCGACATTCAGTTGAAGCTCGCCACGCGGCTCGTACATCGTGACGAGCGCGCGCACTTCGATCTTGTCACCTTCGCGCGGCGTGAACTCCGCATATTGCGCGCGGCCGCGGAACATCACGCAGCGCATCTGCGCCTGCGCGTCCTTGATCGAGAAATACCAGTGCCCGCTCGCGGCACGCGTGAAGTTCGACACTTCGCCGGAGACCCAGACGAGCGGGAACGAGCGTTCGAGCATCGTGCCGATCGCGCGGTTGAGTACCGAGACGGGAACGACGGCATCGCCAGCCGCGCCAGCGGACGACGAGAAAGGACTTTCGGAATTCATGCGAGGAATGGGTTTAAACAGGCCGGACAGACGATAGACCGATCGGCCAGTCAGGTCCAGCGCGTTCTAAACGTCTTTAGCCGGATTGTTAAAAGTGTCCACATGTCGGGAGTACCGCGGAGAGCGGACTCAAAACGGCCCCAGAGCCCACTTAATACCATTTAAGCTATTGATTTCTATCACATTTTTAGTCGATAAAAGTTCCCCATTGCCGAGCCGATGCTTGCGCGACGGCCTTCCCGACAAATTGCAAGGCACGTTCTCCACAAAGTTATCCACAGGCTATGGATAAAGCATCGCTAGTGCGAGACCCGCATCTGGTGGCCTTTCCGACTTGCAGCTAACGCCGCCCGCGCGCTAGAGTGCCGGGTTCTGGCGGAATCTGTCGGACGCGAACGAGCGCGCTTGCGCGAATGGGCGCGAAGGGTTTTCGCCGCCCCTAACCGTCCTGTTGTCCTGTTGTCCTGTTGCTGTTCCGTCGTTGTCCGCGTTTCGTGGTTCTCGTGGTTCCCTTGGTCTTTCAACCGTCGGTGCAACCGACTGCCCGGAGATGCCTGCTGATGCTCGCCCTGTCCGTCCTGACTGACGCGCCGCGCAAGCCGGCCGCCTGCCGATGAGCGAACTCGCTTCCCGCCTCGAAGCGCGCATCGCGCGCGAGTGGCAGCAGCGCGGCCCGCTCGCGTGGGCGATGACGCCGCTCGCCTGCGTGTTCGGCGCGGTCGCGCTCGCGCGCCGCGCGGCGTTCAGGCTCGGGTGGCTGAAGTCGGTGCGCGTTCGCGTGCCCGTCGTGGTGGTCGGCAACGTGACGGTGGGTGGCACGGGCAAGACGCCGACGGTAATCGCGCTCGTGCAGGCGCTGCGCAGCGCGGGCTTCACGCCGGGCGTCGTGTCGCGCGGCTACGGCGTGAAGATCACGCTACCGACGCTCGTCACGCCGACTTCGAAGGCGTCACAAGCGGGCGACGAGCCGCTCCTGATCGCGCGCCGCACGGGTGCGCCCGTGTTCGTCTGCCCGGATCGCGTCGCCGCCGCCGAGGCGCTGTGCAAGGCGCACCGAAATGTCGACGTGATCGTCAGCGACGACGGCTTGCAGCACTACCGGCTGGAGCGCGACGCGGAGATCGTCGTGTTCGATCACCGGCTGGGCGGCAATGGCTTCCTGCTGCCCGCCGGCCCGTTGCGCGAGCCGCTGTCGCGCGAGCGCGACGCGACGCTGATCAACAATCCGTACGACCGCGCGCTGCCGCCCTGGCCGAACACGTTCTCGCTGGAACTCGCGCCCGGCGACGCATGGCATCTCGACAATCCGCGCCTGCGCCGCCCGCTTGCGCAGTTCGCCGGCGAGCGGGTGCTCGCGGCGGCGGGCATCGGCGCGCCCGAGCGTTTCTTCGCGACGCTGCGCGCAGCGGGCCTCTCGCCGCAGACGCGCGCACTACCCGATCATTACGCCTTCAGCACGAATCCGTTCGCCGACACGGACGCCGACGCGATCCTGATCACTGAAAAGGATGCGGTAAAATTGGGGTCCTGGCATGATGCGCGGCTCTGGGTCGTCCCCGTCGAAGCCACGCTCGATCATCGCCTCATTGCACTCGTTGTGGAGAAAGTCCGTGGACGCTCGCCTGCTTGAAATTCTCGTTTGCCCGATCTGCAAGGGCCCGCTCAGCTACGACCGCGCCGCGCAGGAGCTGATCTGCAACGCAGACAAGCTCGCCTATCCGATCCGCGACGGCATTCCCGTGATGCTCGTCGACGAAGCGCGGCAAACGGTCGAAGGCACGCCCGTCGATCTCAACCCCGGCTCCGTCGCCTGAGCGCCGCTGCGCGTGACGCGGTGCATCGAACCACTCGTTGCACGCCGCCACTGAACACCCACACCGCGCCGCCGATCAGGCGGCGCGTCTTTCTCGGCCCGCACAAGGCCTGATGTGACGCTTCCGATGAACGACACCCTGCACACTCCGCCCTTCATCGCCGTCGTTCCGGCGCGCCTCGCCTCGACCCGCCTGCCGAACAAGCCGCTGGCCGATATCGGCGGCAAGCCGATGGTCGTGCGCGTCGCGGAACGCGCGCTCGAGTCGGGCGCGCAGCAGGTGCTGGTCGCGACCGACGCGCAGTCCGTCTTCGACGTCGCGCGCGCGCATGGTATCGACGCGATGATGACGCGCGCCGATCATCCGTCGGGCACGGACCGTCTCGCGGAAGTGGCCTCGCACTACGGCTGGAGCGACGACACGATCGTCGTCAACGTGCAGGGCGACGAGCCGCTGATCGATCCGGCACTGGTGCGCGGCGTAGCGTCGCACCTCGCATCGACGGATGGCTGCGCGATCGCGACGGCCGCGCATCCGATCCACGAGCCCGCGGAGATATTCAATCCGAACGTCGTCAAGGTCGTGCTCGATGCGCGCGGCGTCGCGCTGTACTTCTCGCGCGCACCGATTCCATGGGCTCGCGACGCCTACCAGCCGCACTGGCCGAATGTCGCGCAGATGCCCACTCCGCCTGCACCCGCTGCCGTGTATCGGCACATCGGGCTGTATGCGTATCGCGCGAAGTTCCTCCGTACTTACCCGAACCTGTCTATCTCTCCGATCGAGCAGGCCGAAGCACTCGAACAGCTGCGTGCGATGTGGCACGGCGAGCGCATCGCGGTACTCGTCACGCATGACGCGCCGCTGCCGGGCGTCGACACGCCTGATGATCTGGCCCGTGTACAGGCGTTTTTCGGGTCGTCGGCGTAAAAAGCCATGGCATAATCGATCGTTCGCGCGATTCACCCGATGTCGATGCGCGTTGATCGATATCACCATTCGCCCGTTTTTTTATCCGCCTGTTTTGCCGTTTGCTTCGCAGCGCCGTGCATTGCGTGCAGCGCGAAGTCGGCAGCGAAAAGCTGCCCGGTCATCACAGCGGCAACAAAGAATCAAGAGCGTCGACCGCAGCATGCATGCAATGACTTGCGGCGCGCCACACAGAATTGACATAGATCTGGAGATATCACATGCGTTTGATCCTGTTGGGCGCACCTGGCGCGGGCAAGGGCACCCAGGCGAACTTCATCAAGGAAAAGTTCGGCATTCCGCAAATCTCGACGGGCGATATGCTGCGCGCCGCCGTCAAGGCAGGCACACCGCTCGGCATCGAAGCGAAGCGCTACATGGATGCGGGCGAACTCGTCACGGATGAACTCATCATCAATCTCGTGAAGGAACGTCTGCAAGACTGCGACTGCGAAAACGGTTACCTGTTCGACGGCTTCCCGCGCACCATTCCGCAAGCGGAAGCGATGAAGAACGCGGGCGTGGCCATCGACTACGTGCTGGAGATCGACGTGCCGTTCGACGAGATCATCACGCGTATGAGCGGCCGCCGCATGCACCCCGCGTCGGGCCGTACGTATCACGTGAAGTTCAATCCGCCGAAGGTCGAAGGCGTCGACGACGTGACGGGCGAGCCGCTGATCCAGCGCGACGACGACAAGGAAGAGACGGTGAAGAAGCGCCTCGACGTGTACGTCGCGCAGACCAAGCCGCTGATCGAGTACTACAACAGCTGGGCGCAGAAAGGCGATCCGTCGACACCGCTGACAGCGCCGCAATATCGCCGTATCTCGGGGCTTGGCAGCGTCGACGAAATCCGTGCTCGCGTGTTCGAAGCGCTGAAGTAAGCAGCGCGTATTTTTTGCGCTGGCATCCGCGGTTTGTCTCTGGTTTGCTAGCGTTGCCCCTGTGCGGGGCGGCACCTACTTTTCTTTGCCGCGGCGTAACTATTCAGCGCTTGTAAACTGCTACCAGGCTATGCATAGTGAGGGACATGACGAAGATGCCCGACATCAAG
>NZ_JAWRXV010001645.1:0-239 GCF_046534875.1 Paraburkholderia sp. SIMBA_054
GGGCCAGCTGATCGTCGAATCGCGCATGCTGGCGCGGCAATGCGCCGCGCTGCTGCCCGGCGATGCCGCGCTGCGCCGGCGCATCGTCTACCTGGCGATTGGTTTTGCCGCCAGCCTCGCGGCGAAGCTGCGCGGTCGCGATCCGACGGCCGCCGCGCGCCCATGGCTGGACGAAGCCGACGCCACGCGCCTGGGCGAACGCCGCAACGTGCCCGACCAGCTGCTGGGAATGATGGCCG
>NZ_JAWRXV010001646.1:0-239 GCF_046534875.1 Paraburkholderia sp. SIMBA_054
GATCGGGATTCAGATTGCAGCCTATAAAACCGAGTTCTTCGACACAGCGCCGCAATTCGTCAATACAGTTCGCGGGCGGCACGCCTGGCGCTTGAGGCAACTGGCATACGCCCACGAAGTTGCGCGGAAACAGCGAACACACGCGATGCACGAGGTCGTTGCATTCGCGCGACCAGTGCGCGTTCGCTTCGGCGGTGGCCAGATGGTGACCCATGCCTGCGGCGCGTGGCGAAAAAATC
>NZ_JAWRXV010001647.1:0-239 GCF_046534875.1 Paraburkholderia sp. SIMBA_054
GCACATCGCGACGCTGACGACTCAGCGAGGTCATCTGCTTCGCGAGGCAACCCAGGCATGTCGGCTGCATCAGCACATGCACATACACATGCACACACACCGGCACATGCGAGCCTCGACGGCGAGTCTCGCGGCAGTGCGATAGAAGCCTGTCCGTTGCAGCAGGTGTGGCACGGCGCGACATAAAAACGCCGTTCGACAAAAAGCAGGCCAAGCGTCAATCGACGCCAAGCCTGCTC
>NZ_JAWRXV010001648.1:0-239 GCF_046534875.1 Paraburkholderia sp. SIMBA_054
CTCGGTCATCGCGGCTTCACTCGCCGCCCTGCCGACGTGGCCTTCATGCACTACGAGTGCGAACTCGCTGTGGTGATCGGGCAGACCGCGCGCAACGTGCAGCGCGAACATGCGATGCAGCACGTGGCCGGCTACATGATCGCGAACGACTATGCGATCCGCGACTACCTCGAAAACTATTACCGCCCCAACCTGCGCGTGAAGAATCGCGACGGCGGCACGGTGCTCGGCCCATGGTT
>NZ_JAWRXV010001649.1:0-238 GCF_046534875.1 Paraburkholderia sp. SIMBA_054
CGTTCGAAACGGGCCTGCTCGCCGGCATCCCCAGCATCGCCGCCGTGGTCGCAATGATCCTGTGGGCGAGGCATTCGGACCGTACCGAAGAGCGCACGTGGCACGTCGTCATTCCGTGCGCGCTGGCCTGCCTTGGCTTTGTGTTCGCAGGTAACGCCTCAACAGCACTGATGATCGTGCTCGCCCTCGTCATCGTAAACGTCGGCATCAGCGCGGCGAAGGCGCCGCTGTGGGCAAT
>NZ_JAWRXV010001650.1:0-238 GCF_046534875.1 Paraburkholderia sp. SIMBA_054
TTCGCGTCCGGCGATGGAAATTGGCGGCACCGGGAAAAAGCGGCTGCTCGCCAGCAAGTCGCCGTGGGTACCGAACACGGAAATGGCTGCAAGCTGCGGGTAGTCCGCCGCAATTGTGCTGAGCCTGCTATGTACAGGGCCCTCATGCCTGCGCACTTCGTCGTCATTGTCGGTATCGAGGAGTTCGACACTGCGCGTTTCGATTTCGTGGTTCATGTCGGCAATCTTCAGCGCGTGC
>NZ_JAWRXV010001651.1:0-238 GCF_046534875.1 Paraburkholderia sp. SIMBA_054
CCCCTTGCGCCTGCCGACTGGAGAACGGACCCCTTCAACGATGACTACTTCTTTCATTCACAATCACTCCCATATTTGAAATCGCTTTCATTTAATTAAACTGAATTGAATGACTATTCATTCATCTTGTTTCATTGTACAAGAATCCCCTATGGATTACTACACGAAAAACTATCGATGCCCATTTTGTGCAGAAAACCCTCTGCAGCGCAATGCCGCAGAGGGTTCTATCATTCTT
>NZ_JAWRXV010001652.1:0-238 GCF_046534875.1 Paraburkholderia sp. SIMBA_054
TAGACCGTTTCGACTATCCATACTATTATAACGATTATCTCCCATTACAAATAATTTTCCTAAAGGTACTTTCCTCTCACTAAAGTTGGAGGGAAATTCAGTTTTATTAATTAAATCTTTGTAAATATAAGGTTCTTCTTGTTTTTCTCCATCTATATAAAGGGAATCGTTAACCATTTTAACTGTTTCATTGGGCAAACCAATTATTCTTTTTATATAATAATTGGAATCATTAGAG
>NZ_JAWRXV010000250.1:0-458 GCF_046534875.1 Paraburkholderia sp. SIMBA_054
CGTGACGAGTCGGCGCTGCTGCCTGGTGTCGCCGGCGAACCGGCCATTGCGGCCGATTGTTGCGGATGTGCGCGACTGGATCGTCGAGGAGATGCGTGCCGATTTGCGCACGTTGGAGAGTGCGTATCCGCAGTTGGGGTTGCGTGGGGCGTTGAAGGAGTGCGGCGTGACTATCGGCTGAGGGCCGCTCGCTCAAAGTCCCTGTTTCATCGTATTGAGCGTGGAGCCGAAAGACTGATGCGTGTTGACCGCATTGATGATATCCGCGAGGAACCACGGGAGAATCAATTGAGTATTGGGATCGGTCACGCCGACGCTTAGTACGGGCGGCTTCGGTTTGGACTTAGACGCGTGCTGATCGGTGCGCGCGGTGGGCGCGGTGGCCGTCGTGGGGGTTGCCGCAGAGCGAGATCCACGCGGCGCTTAACGTTCAGTCCATAGCGGCCGTGCCGCTGATC
>NZ_JAWRXV010001653.1:0-238 GCF_046534875.1 Paraburkholderia sp. SIMBA_054
TCACTGCCCGGCTGTATGCGCGAGGTTACCGACTGCGGCCTGAGTTTTTTAAGTGACGTAAAATCGTGTTGAGGCCAACGCCCATAATGCGGGCAGTTGCCCGGCATCCAACGCCATTCATGGCCATATCAATGATTTTCTGGTGCGTACCGGGTTGAGAAGCGGTGTAAGTGAACTGCAGTTGCCATGTTTTACGGCAGTGAGAGCAGAGATAGCGCTGATGTCCGGCGGTGCTTTT
>NZ_JAWRXV010001654.1:0-238 GCF_046534875.1 Paraburkholderia sp. SIMBA_054
GCGCGTTTTTTGCAGGGTGACGGGATAGTGATTGTTCGGAACATGACGATGAAAGTAGTGGCGATCGCACCGGCAACCGTGCAGCGTTGCTAGAGAACTTTGAATTCGAAGCAGTAGATCACGCGCCGTTTCGAACGCCAAACAACTAATTCTGCTTATCAATTGCCAGTTCTCGCTCGCAATGCAAGCCGCGATAAGCGTGCCGGGAAATTGCAATTTAAAGTCTCGCTGAATTTCA
>NZ_JAWRXV010001655.1:0-238 GCF_046534875.1 Paraburkholderia sp. SIMBA_054
CTGGCCTGGGGCCTGTCGGTGGCGATCGACCCGCCGGACTTCGAGACCCGTGCGGCGATCGTGCTGGCCAAGGCGCGCGAGCGCGGCGCGGAGATTCCCGACGACGTTGCCTTCCTGATCGCCAAGAAGATGCGCTCGAACGTGCGCGACCTGGAAGGCGCGCTCAACACGCTGACCGCCCGCGCCAACTTCACCGGCCGCGCGATCACCGTCGAGTTCGCCCAGGAGACGTTGCGCG
>NZ_JAWRXV010001656.1:0-238 GCF_046534875.1 Paraburkholderia sp. SIMBA_054
GGTGGCTCGACGGTCTACTGTCGCAGCCTTTTCGGAACGATCTTCTGGACTTTAGTCTTAGGCTTCGTGGATCCTGTCATGGAACTAACCCATGAACCTGAAACCGTTCTGTTACCGCTCGCTGCCTATTTGCTCGCGGTATTTCTGGTCGCAAGATTCACGCGCTACAGACCGACGCTGTCGAAGTGCGCGAGCGCCGTCCTTCTCATCTACGCACTTGGCGCTGCCATTGATTGGG
>NZ_JAWRXV010001657.1:0-238 GCF_046534875.1 Paraburkholderia sp. SIMBA_054
CCGCCTGCTGGAGCAACCGCGGACTCGCCGCCGCCGCGCTCGGCCATCTCGACGAAGCCACCATCTGTTACGACCAGGCGTTGCAGCTACAACCCGATTTCGCCGACGCGCGCAACAACTTCGGCACCGCTTTGCAGGCGCAGGGCGCGTTGAACGAAGCCGTCGAACAATATCGGCTTGCAATCGCGTCGAACCCTGCACTGGTCGATGTCCATCTGAATCTGGGCACGGCGCTCGG
>NZ_JAWRXV010001658.1:0-238 GCF_046534875.1 Paraburkholderia sp. SIMBA_054
GCGTCGAATGCCGCGCATACAGAACGCCTGCGACGCCGCTCTTCAGCGTGACGACGCGGTCTGTCAACGGATCGACGATGTCCGCGATTTCACGGCCCACGTCGACCCACGTGCCGACTTCACAGCGATACACCAGCACGCCGCTAATCGGCGCCACGATTGGCTCGGCACCCGCGAGCGGCGTGGCCGCGAATTCGAGCGGCGGCAGCGCGGCCGCCGTGCCTGCGATCACGCCGCG
>NZ_JAWRXV010001659.1:0-238 GCF_046534875.1 Paraburkholderia sp. SIMBA_054
TTGAGCGCGGGACGGTTCACCACAATGCCGTCGTAGTCCTGCGGCCAGCGCTGCGCTTCGCTCAGACCATCGCGTCCACCCGTCGAACTGCCGAAGAAATAGACCTTGCCGGGCGCGCTCGCGTAGCGCTTTTTGATCAGCGCCATGGCGACGTCGTGTGTCTTCTTGAGGCTCAAGCCGCCGTAGTTCGCAAGCGACTAGTCGTTGGCGGCGAACTTGCCGTCCGTAATGCTCGAGC
>NZ_JAWRXV010001660.1:0-238 GCF_046534875.1 Paraburkholderia sp. SIMBA_054
GTTGTAGTCAAACGAACCACCAAGAACGCTGATCGCCGGATAGATATTCGCCAGTGACCGCGCAGGCCAGGCAACTGCTGTAGGCCGCGTGAAATCATTCACATCGAGGTAGAACTGATCGAAACGCGCGCCGCCCTGCAAACGGAACCGTTCCGTGACTGGAACTTCGGCCTGCGCAAAAGCTGCGATGGAATTCTGCGTCATCGGGGCGATAGCATCTTCGTCGTTCAGCAGGGTC
>NZ_JAWRXV010001661.1:0-238 GCF_046534875.1 Paraburkholderia sp. SIMBA_054
GGCATAGTCCGCTGACGTCGCATATCAGGACGCGCTTCGAGGACAACGATACATGGGCTCTGGCTTTGGCCGAGCACGAAGCCATCTATGCGGCGCTGGAAGCGAGGGATCCGCTTCAGGCGCAGGCAGCCATGCGAACGCATCTGGACCGGTCCAAGCAGCGTTGGATGGATAATGAACCCAGCGAGTAATTAGCCGGGACGATTTGGGAGTGAGGTCAGACAAATGAATGAATCCG
>NZ_JAWRXV010001662.1:0-238 GCF_046534875.1 Paraburkholderia sp. SIMBA_054
GCCGGCCGTGCTTGTCGGCGAGACGGCCAAAGAACCAGCCGCCGATCGGCCTCATCAGAAAGCCTGCCGCGAACACGCCGGCCGTGTTCAGCAATTGCGTGGTGGTGTTGCCGCTTGGGAAGAACGCGGGCGCGAAGTACAGCGCGCAGAACGAGTAGACGTAAAAGTCGAACCACTCGACGAGATTGCCCGATGAAGCGCCGACGATCGCGAAAATGCGGCGCCGCGTGTCGTGGGC
>NZ_JAWRXV010001663.1:0-238 GCF_046534875.1 Paraburkholderia sp. SIMBA_054
CGTCACCGCGGCCAGACTGGCCGCGTCTGACTAACTTGGGGCCAAACTGGCCGCGTCTAAACAATTTGGGGCCAGACTGGCCGCATCTGATTGAATTCGGCCATATTGGCCATATCTGACCGACGATAGGGCCCGTTGGTTGCCTGACACATAGAGGTCGAAATGAGCTATAACCAGAAACAGGTCGTGGATGCGCTTCGCGCTTTCGAACGCGGCGAAATCGTTGTGGTCATGGATG
>NZ_JAWRXV010000251.1:0-456 GCF_046534875.1 Paraburkholderia sp. SIMBA_054
GCCATTGCGTCGATGCAGTCTTATATCGAGCAGGGCCACGTGCTGGCCGCGGGCGTAAGCGGCGGCAAAGACAGCACGTGTGTGCGATGGTGCTGATGCTTGAGGCTGTGAGGCGCGCAAAGCAGGTGGCGCCCGACGTCAGGCATTACATCACGTCGTCAGATACAACGATCGAGAACCCGAGTACGGCGAACTTCCTGCATGCGATGCTGGATGAGGTCGCGATGTTTGTGGAGGACAGTGGGCTGCCGGTCGAGATCCACATCACATAGCCTTCACTCGCCTCTCAGTTCGTTGTCTCCACCATAGGGCGAGGCACGTTGGTCCGAACGCCTGAGAACGGCGTGCGGGACGGGAAACGGATGCGAGCATGTGCGACTTCGTGGAAGTTGCAGCCACAAGGCAGGCTTCGTGCGCGTCTTGAAAAAGAGGCGTCATCTGCCCGCGTGAAGGAAA
>NZ_JAWRXV010001664.1:0-238 GCF_046534875.1 Paraburkholderia sp. SIMBA_054
GTCATCGTAATGACCGGCTTGTAGATGGACAGGTGCGGCGACAAAGGACGCTGGCGCGTTACAGTCGGTTGTGTCATGGCTCTGTAGGCTTCCCTGACGTTTCTCTCCGGCCACACCCCGCTGACGAAGATCAGCGAAGCAGCCAGGTTGCGGGTTCTCCCGAACCCCAGTTCGACGTCGTCCAAAGCACAGGGAACCGGACTTTACGATCCCGCGCCGGTACGACCCAATAAAATAT
>NZ_JAWRXV010001665.1:0-238 GCF_046534875.1 Paraburkholderia sp. SIMBA_054
GCATGAAATTCACCCAGAAATGGCCAGTGCCAAGAGTATCGTCCGTGGCCGCGCGTCGCGCCACTACCCTGGCCATTCGATAGAGTCGCGCTCAGGCGCCACGAACTTTACTTTTTCGAATATGTTCATTAAAGTTCGAAAACGAACAGGAGCCGTTCGGTCGATTTTCAGACCGCTTCCCATACGACGCAGGAGACGCAGCAGGTGACGCAAGGCACGAAATACGATTTGCTCGTCG
>NZ_JAWRXV010001666.1:0-238 GCF_046534875.1 Paraburkholderia sp. SIMBA_054
TTGTCCTGCGCCAGCTTGCCGTAGTTGGCGTTGGGCAACTCGCCTTCCAGCTTGTTGCGGTAGTAGTAGTCGACCGAGTCGGCGTTCAGGGCGCGCGGGGTGTAGAACACGTTGCCGCCGGCATGGAACTCGTTGGTGCCGCGCTTGGTGATCTGGTTGATCACGCCGCCGGTGGAGCGACCGAATTCGGCACCGTAGCCACCGGTCTTGACCTGCTGCTCGGCGACCGCTTCGAACG
>NZ_JAWRXV010001667.1:0-238 GCF_046534875.1 Paraburkholderia sp. SIMBA_054
GAAGCATGGGAACGCGTGCAGCGCGGCTCGTATGCGGGCCCTGACATACCCATTCTCGTGAACCGTGGCCTCAACCGCGAAACGACCGCGCCGAACGGCGAAAAGACCGCGCACGCAACCGACGAAACCGGCATGCGCGAAGCGTACCGCCAATGGCGCGCAATGATGGAGCAAGCATGATGGACGAGCGCAACGCACTTTTCTCGCACCAGACGTTTGCACGCGCGATCGAGTTTAT
>NZ_JAWRXV010000252.1:0-456 GCF_046534875.1 Paraburkholderia sp. SIMBA_054
GCAGCGTGTCGCTGCGCCCTTACGACAGTTGGCGCGACATCTGGAACATGATTGCGCGCACAGCGTTCACGCAACTGCATTATTCGCCGGTGCTGCTCGCGGGCACGCTCGCCGGCATGACGGTTATCTACCTCGTGCCGCCCGTCGCCGCGCTGGTGCTCGGGCCGACCGGCTGGCCCGCATGGCTCGCCTGGGCGGCCATGTGCTGCGCGTATGCGCCGATGCTCAGCTATTACCGTCGCTCGCCGCTGTGGGCGCCGTTTCTGCCGCTCATCGCGCTGTTTTATGTCGGCGCGACGTTCGCGTCGGCGGTGCGCTACTGGCGCGGGAAAGGCGGGCAATGGAAGGCGCGGGTTCAGGCGCCGGTGCAGGAACGTTGAGATGGGTGCGGCCCGCATCGGGCCGCACGAAGCAGTGCAGGGCGGTAACGAAAAAGCGGCGCACAAGCGCCGCTTC
>NZ_JAWRXV010001668.1:0-238 GCF_046534875.1 Paraburkholderia sp. SIMBA_054
AGTGGTCCGCAACGTGCAGGCGACCGCGCTTCTCCATAATGTGCCGCTGGAAGGTTATGAAATCCATATCGGACGAACGACCGGACCGGATATGGGGCGGCCTTTCGCCCGAATTGGCGAGCATGACGATGGAGCCATATCGCCAGATGGGCACATAATGGGAACTTACCTCCACGGTGTTTTCAATGCAGACGAATTTCGCCGGAGATTTCTGGAGGATCTTGGTGTGCGTAGCAGT
>NZ_JAWRXV010001669.1:0-238 GCF_046534875.1 Paraburkholderia sp. SIMBA_054
GATGCCGCTGCGTCTCGCGTTGCAGAAGTCGAAGAACCTGGTGTCGATCCGCATCCTGTCGTATATCGGCACGAAGTACGCGCAAGACTTCGTCACGCAGCGTTTCGGTTTCGATGCCGACAAGACCCCGCCGTATCTGCCGATGGCGCTCGGCGCGGGGCTCGTCACGCCGTTGCAATCGGCGGGCGCGTATTCGGTGTTCGCCAACGGCGGCTATCGGATCAACCCGTATCTGATC
>NZ_JAWRXV010001670.1:0-238 GCF_046534875.1 Paraburkholderia sp. SIMBA_054
CATTATCCCCGAAGAAACGCTACGGGCACAGAGCAACGCGGCAAATCCGGCGGCTTCTGTCTGGGTGTCCGCCAATGCGGGTTCCGGCAAGACCCATGTTCTGACTGAACGCGTTATTCGCCTGTTGCTGGAGGGTACTGATCCTTCCAAGATTCTCTGCCTTACCTACACCAAGGCGGCTGCGGCGGTGATGCAGAACCGCGTGTTCATGCGGCTTTCAGAATGGGCTGTCCTGCCT
>NZ_JAWRXV010000253.1:0-455 GCF_046534875.1 Paraburkholderia sp. SIMBA_054
CGCTTTTTCGAGGAAACCGCGCGCCACATGAGCTTTAACCGCGCGGCGAGCGCACTGTGCGTGACGCAAGGCGCCGTCATCCGGCAGATCAAGCTGCTCGAGGAATCGCTCGGCGCGAAGCTGTTCGAGCGCGACCACAAGGGCATCCGTCTGACGCCGGTGGGCGTGCAGTTTCTGCCTTGCCTGTCCGACGCATTCGATACGATCGAGCGCGGCTTCCGTCAGATCACCGCGGCCAAGGGCCGGCGCCGTCTCGTGGTTGCCGTGCCGCCCACGTTCGCGACGCAGTGGTTCTCGCCGCGGCTCGGTTCGCTGGCCGACGAAATGCCCGACGTCGAATTGTCGATCCGCACCGAGCCCACCACGGACTGTCATTGCAACATCCGCTTTGGCCGGCACGCGCTGGCCGATACGCATTCCGAACTGCTGATGACCGAGCGCCATGTGCTCGTGGG
>NZ_JAWRXV010001671.1:0-238 GCF_046534875.1 Paraburkholderia sp. SIMBA_054
GACCGGTCAGCGGATCACCCACCGTTTTGCCTCTGCCAAACAGTATGTTAATCACGCCTGCCGGGAAGATATCTTTCGCCAGCTCTGCCAACTTCAACGCGGTCAGCGGGGTAATTTCTGATGGTTTAAGCACTACGCAGTTCCCTGCCGCCAGCGCCGGAGCAAGTTTCCACGCGGCCATCATCAGCGGATAATTCCACGGTGCGATAGAAGCCACGACCCCCAACGGATCGCGACG
>NZ_JAWRXV010001672.1:0-238 GCF_046534875.1 Paraburkholderia sp. SIMBA_054
GTTGTTCGCCAGTTGACGGCCTATAAGCCGGATGACCAGGCGATCCGGACCGCACTGAAAGAAACGGTAGAGAGCTGGTTCACGATCGAGCCGGTGCTCACCGACGACATCCAGGCTTCGCGTATGGCGCGAAACATCAACGCCGTCAAGGCGATGATGGTGGGCAATGCACGCAATCAGTTCGCTGACTGGATCAAGGCTGACGCGCCATTCCAGGCCATTACGCTCAATCCGAAGC
>NZ_JAWRXV010001673.1:0-238 GCF_046534875.1 Paraburkholderia sp. SIMBA_054
GGCGTGTTCGCGTCGTTCGGCCTGCAGTTGTCGCCGATGCTGGCGGCATTGGCGATGTGCCTGAGCTCGGTGTCGGTGATCGGCAACGCGCTGCGCCTGCGCAACGTGTCGCTGGACGCCACTGCTTCAGCGTCGTGAAAAAAAACTTGCGCGCGCCTGGGGCGATCGCTATGATTTCCGTCCTCAGCGACGTGGGGCCATAGCTCAGCTGGGAGAGCGCTTGCATGGCATGCAAGAG
>NZ_JAWRXV010001674.1:0-238 GCF_046534875.1 Paraburkholderia sp. SIMBA_054
TCTCTGCGGACTGGTGATGGCCGGAGTAGGAATGGCGATTGCCACGCCCAACTATCTTGGATGGCTCACCGGACGGATGGAACAGGGAGAACAGGGGGCTGCGGCTGGTTGGCTTGCAAGTGCTCACGTACTTGGCCAAGGAGCGGGCGCGATCTCCGGCGGCTATCTTTTTACAGTCTCTGCGCAGGCACCGCTTTTTGTCAGCGCGATCCTTGCTGGCATGGCAGCGCTTCTCGCC
>NZ_JAWRXV010001675.1:0-238 GCF_046534875.1 Paraburkholderia sp. SIMBA_054
CGGGGCACTCGCCGCCAACTGCATTGATGTGCACGCCAGCGCCAACCATGTTGTCGGTCAGGATCGTCGCATTGGCCTTGTCGGCGGTGACGGTGGTGATGATGTCCGCACCCTCGACAGCCTCTTCGACCGTCTTGCAGGCAACGATGTCGAAACCGGCGCCCTGCAAGTTGCGCATGCACTTGGCAGTCGCTTCCGGATCAAGATCGTAGAGACGCAGCTTGTCGACGCCGAGCAG
>NZ_JAWRXV010001676.1:0-238 GCF_046534875.1 Paraburkholderia sp. SIMBA_054
GCTGGAGCTCGCCTCGTGGCCGACAATCGCATCGACAGAACTCGACGGCACCGCGCGCAGTCGCGTCCAGAGGCATATCGACTGTTGGTGTTCATAAATGCCGCTAGCCATGTTCACAGGAATGCTAGCGGCCAAAACGCCGGATGGCTTGCTGCGTAAGGCGGTGCGTGCGGTCAGTCCCATTCGACGCCTGTAGCGACAGTACAACAATCGTAATGATGCTTGCTCAGTAACGCTG
>NZ_JAWRXV010000254.1:0-452 GCF_046534875.1 Paraburkholderia sp. SIMBA_054
GTCACGGTCGGCGCGACCAACACCAACAACCTCACGGTGCTGCCGCTCATCACCACGCGCCGCGCATCGACCACAGTGCAGATGAACGACGGCGAGACCTTCGCGATCGGCGGCCTCATCAAGAGCAATGCGGCGGGCACGCTGGAGGCAATACCGGGTGTCGGCGAAGTGCCGGTGCTGGGCGCGCTCTTCAGAAGCACGTCGTATCAGCAGGACCGCACCGAGCTCGTGTTCATCATCACGCCGCATCTGGTGAAGCCGCTGCAAACGGCGACGAATCTGCCGCTGCCCACGGACCATCTGAAGACGCCTAACGAAGCCGACGTCTATCTGATGGGCAACATGGAAGGCCGCGATCCGGCCGGCAGCAAAAAGCCCGCGCCGCCGATGCCTGCCCCGGCGCCCTCGCCCGCAATGGCTCCCGCACCGTCGCAACCGCAGGCTCCGGCCAC
>NZ_JAWRXV010001677.1:0-238 GCF_046534875.1 Paraburkholderia sp. SIMBA_054
GGAATATTCCACGACCGATTTTGGCCGCAGCTTGAACCAGGCCGTTACGGTCATGGCGCATTGGGGCAAGGCATATGAGATCCGGAGGGCGGAAAAGGCCCAGTCGGCCCGAAGCTGCGATTTTGGCCAAGTTGAAGACCGAAGGTTGAACGTTGGCGCTCACCAGGACCGGTCTTCGCCTCCCATCTCATAGATGTCCGTTTCGATGGAGCATCTGTAGCTCTCCGCGATGTTGAAC
>NZ_JAWRXV010001678.1:0-238 GCF_046534875.1 Paraburkholderia sp. SIMBA_054
GGTGCGAAACAGTTCAGCCGGACTGTCAGGTCGTCGACCTTCTCAATCGCATTATCGGACCAGATGCGGCTCGCCTTCTTCGGCTTGCCGCTCGCATCCTTCTGACCGGAGTCGTATTCCTGAACGAGTTAACCGGTGAATAGCCCCAGTTGCGACGAACCCACTGCCGGATCGCAGACACGTTTGAGATTCCACACCACGTCGTCCGCATTTAGCGCGCGTCCGTTGTGCCACTTCA
>NZ_JAWRXV010001679.1:0-238 GCF_046534875.1 Paraburkholderia sp. SIMBA_054
CCACCAGCGCGGTGTCGTAGTCGCCGCTGACGTTGGAGTCCCAGTCGATCGGCACCCAGCGCTCGGGCGACTTGCGCAGCTCGGCCAGGTTCGGGCAGTCCAGCCGGTGCACCACGATGCCCTTGCCGGCGGTGTGGTAGCCCATGATCTCGTCGCCGGGAATCGGCTGGCAGCAGTTGGCGAAGCTGACCACGCCGCGCTCGCTGCCGTTGATCAGGATCTTCTCCTGCGAGTGCTT
>NZ_JAWRXV010001680.1:0-238 GCF_046534875.1 Paraburkholderia sp. SIMBA_054
GCGCCTCGGTGACGGTGTCGCTGCCCATGACCACCCGCACGCCGGGGCGATCGTTCCGGGTGCGCGCCTTCACCGCGACGAGTTGGCCGAAGGCGACGTCGACATCGCCGTTGCCCAGCGGCAGCGCCACCTCGACGCGGGTGGGCAGCGGCCGCGCGGCCGGCTTGTCCAGCGGCGCGGGCAGGTCCAGCGTGGTGCCGACCAGGTCCGAATCCAGGCGCAGGCGGCTGGGCGGCTC
>NZ_JAWRXV010001681.1:0-238 GCF_046534875.1 Paraburkholderia sp. SIMBA_054
GGCGGATCTGCGTGGCATTGCCGCATGGCAAGCCCATCCGTTCGAGCAGCACTGCAAGCGTGTTCTCGGGCACACGATGCACCTTGCGATGCGCGTCTTCCCACTCCACCTCGGAGCCGGCGCGCGCCGCGAGCGTGTCGATCGTATCGCCAGAGCGTCGGGTACTCACGAGCGGCGCTCCTCTTTGCCGACAATGCGCGCATCATGACCGATCGCATAGTCGTTGATGTCGCCGGTC
>NZ_JAWRXV010001682.1:0-237 GCF_046534875.1 Paraburkholderia sp. SIMBA_054
CCGCAAACGCCGCATGATGCCAAGTCCAGTGCGGCGATCAATGGCGCGCCGGTGCCCGGCACGGTGGCGGAAGCTCTGGAAAAATCGGGGCATTTCGACCGAAACAATCCCGTAGCGCTCGATAACAAGCAAGCCTGGTATTTCCTTGATATCGAGGAGACACCCGGCCCCGCCACACTCCATTTTGGCGGGCTTGCCACAATTTGCGACATCTTTTTCAATGGCGAATTGCTGCTG
>NZ_JAWRXV010001683.1:0-237 GCF_046534875.1 Paraburkholderia sp. SIMBA_054
GCCATTCATGACCACGGGGATGTCGTTACGGCCGCGGTACACACGCAGACCAGGCTTCGAGACGCGCTCAATGCGCTCGATCACCGGACGGCCAGCGTAGTACTTCAACACGATGTTCAATTCAGACTTCGCACCTTCGGACTTCACTGCGAAATCATCGATATAGCCTTCGTCCTTCAGGACCTGCGCAATCGCAACCTTAACTTTCGACGAGGGCATTGTCACCGAAACCTTCTC
>NZ_JAWRXV010001684.1:0-237 GCF_046534875.1 Paraburkholderia sp. SIMBA_054
GGCTTCGCGCAGGCAATCGAGAGCATGCTGATGATCTCGTCCGAGCCGTTGCCGAGCAGCACGTCGCAACCGGCCGGCACGCCCATCGTGCGTTTGATCTTCTCGATGAGCGCTTCCGGACGCGGCGCCGGATAGCGGTTCAGCGCGACGCCCGCCAGATGCTCGCCGAGATGCGCGGCCAGCGTCGGCGGCAGCGAAAACGGGTTCTCCATTGCGTCGAGCTTGATGTAGCCGGTG
>NZ_JAWRXV010001685.1:0-237 GCF_046534875.1 Paraburkholderia sp. SIMBA_054
TCGCGGGTAACGGCAAAGCCTCGCGGCTGAGCCACTGGCCCGAGCAAACCGGCGAATAGGCTGCCGAGCCGTTCGCGGCCGGCCATGACCTCATGAATGTTTCGTTGCAGCAACTCAAGGTGTTTGTCGCCGTCGCGCGTGAACGGAGTTTCACACGCGCGGCGCGCGAGTTCGATCTGACACAGTCGGCGGTGAGCCGGTGTGTGCGGGAGCTGGAAGATGCGGTCGAACTCAAAT
>NZ_JAWRXV010000255.1:0-450 GCF_046534875.1 Paraburkholderia sp. SIMBA_054
GCCTGAATTCCGGCTTGCAGGCGGTGGTGACCGTCAAGCAGAGCGGCATGACGATCTTCCTGCTCGGCGTATTCGTCACGCTGTTCCCGCTTCTGCTCACGATGCTGTTCGGCCGCTACGTGCTTCGCTACAACAACGCGGCCATCCTGGCGGGCGCGCTGACGGGCTCGCGCAGCGCCAACCCGGCGTTCGGCGGCGTGCTCGACAAGGCGGAAAGCGCGGTGCCGACCGTGCCGTTCGCCATCACGTATGCGATTGCAAACGTCGCGTTGACGTTGCTCGGGCCGCTGGTGGTGGGGCTCGTCTAGCGGAGCGTTGTATCGGTCTCTTCGCGCCGGCCGCGGCATCACGCAGAGCAACTCGCGGCGGCGCTTTCATCTGGCTCATTGGAGAACGCATCATGGCAAAAGAGAAGGGCGACAGCAAACATGGCGATATGGCGCAAGCGGG
>NZ_JAWRXV010001686.1:0-237 GCF_046534875.1 Paraburkholderia sp. SIMBA_054
TGGCGCCACTTTCTTTCGATGCCAAGCAGGTCAGCAAGCTCAAGACGGCAGCTAATCTCAATATCACTGCCACCGCACTTGGACCCAGCCTGCCAGTCGCTTTCAAGGTCTCGCTCAAAGGTTTTGGAAGCGCGCTTGATCGCATTGCCGCCCTGACGAAATAAGCCTGGTTCAAAAACTCCTCTCTAGTTTCGTGCGTCGATCTGCTTCAAGCATATCGGCGTGCGAAGCAGAGCT
>NZ_JAWRXV010001687.1:0-237 GCF_046534875.1 Paraburkholderia sp. SIMBA_054
GTGCAGGACACCGACGCCGCCAACCTGGGCCAGGTCCGGGAGATCGCGGGCGATTCGGGCGTCCGGCTGGACAACACGCTGCGCGTGGGCTTTGGCAACATCGTGCGTGCGGGCAGCCAGCCGGTCGTGTTGTGGACCGAGGCGCCGACTTCCCGCGCGGATGTGACCGCCCAGGGCGGGTCGGGCACCAAGTACGACAGCGATGCGAACAAGGTCGAGTTCTATGCCAACAACTAC
>NZ_JAWRXV010001688.1:0-237 GCF_046534875.1 Paraburkholderia sp. SIMBA_054
GTGGAAGATTTGAGCGGCTACGGGGAAGCGGAGTTGAACGAGTATGCCCGTTCATCGGGTTTCAATATCCGCATTGTGCGTGAAGAAGAATCGGATTCCGTGGAAGCCGGGTTGGTGCTGTCTCAAAATGTCGCTGGCGGTGAGATGCTCGAAGTTGGCAGCACAATTGAAGTCGTCTTGTCTTCAGGGAGCGCAGAACTTCCGGTGAAAACCTATGTCGAGACCGTGGAGATCCCT
>NZ_JAWRXV010001689.1:0-237 GCF_046534875.1 Paraburkholderia sp. SIMBA_054
TGGTTCGGCCTGGCCAACGCCGCATGGGAAACCGCGCTGGGCGGCCATTCGCCGTGGACGCTGGGCAACAAACCCGACTGGAGCTCGCTGGACAAGGTCGGCGAGCACGAAGAGCCAGTGCGCGATTACGTGCAGCGCGAACTGGCGCCGCGCGACCGCCTGCAGGGCGTCTACTTCGCCGCCACCGAGCACGACGAGGACCAGCCGGTCCACCTCAAGGTGGCCGACCCGGACATC
>NZ_JAWRXV010001690.1:0-237 GCF_046534875.1 Paraburkholderia sp. SIMBA_054
TTCCACATTTTAAACTGTGATTTAGTAAATATGATTTGAATATCATCATTTTTAATATCCCACACTTTTCCGTATATATCTGTTATTTTGGATTTATTGTGTTTGTCAGCAAATTTGTGAAAATCAAAAGGAACTAACAAGCCCTTAACCCAAGGAAGCCTAACCATAAAACTTTTTTTGCTGAGCTGAGGAGATATAATACCACAGCCGTCTGTGTGTTCGATAGGGATATTCATT
>NZ_JAWRXV010001691.1:0-237 GCF_046534875.1 Paraburkholderia sp. SIMBA_054
GCCACCTCTGCCGTATAAACAAATTGTTGAAACCATGCTAGCACTGAAGATCATCGCTTTTTTAGCTGCATTTGCCGCCGTTTGCTTATTGGCATTGCATCAATTCATCACCTGGATGAAGGAAATGCGTTCTACAAAAACAATGATTGGGACTTTTCCGTTGATAGCGGACTAGACAGAATTGATGAGCGAATTGCCGCGTATCCTCTTGGTCTCACCAATTGGCAGCGCCTGTAT
>NZ_JAWRXV010001692.1:0-237 GCF_046534875.1 Paraburkholderia sp. SIMBA_054
GGCTTCCGCACATGATGCGCGATTGCGA
The DNA here is from genome assembly GCF_046534875.1 of Paraburkholderia sp. SIMBA_054. Classification (NCBI taxonomy): domain Bacteria; kingdom Pseudomonadati; phylum Pseudomonadota; class Betaproteobacteria; order Burkholderiales; family Burkholderiaceae; genus Paraburkholderia; species Paraburkholderia sp. SIMBA_054. The sequence continues at coordinate 29 of NZ_JAWRXV010001692.1, forward strand.
TGCCTTAAAACAAGCTGGCCATTCGGCTGATTGACGCTTGTAGGATGCGTTCGGGATGATGCGTGAGTCTTCATCGCCTGACCTCTTTCATGATCGAATTTCTTAGCCGCTCGAGCTGGCTCTTTTTCAATATCGGCGTGCCCGCGCTGGGTCCGATTGCGCTGCTGCCGCTTCTCAGTTTCTCGCGTTCGTATCGACAGACGTCGAAG
>NZ_JAWRXV010001693.1:0-237 GCF_046534875.1 Paraburkholderia sp. SIMBA_054
GTCGTCCGCCGAAAAAACGTCGCGTATAACGCCTCGTTTTCCAGGTTTGTTGGAGAAAGAAAATGGCAAGATATTTGGGTCCTAAGCTCAAGCTGAGCCGTCGTGAGGGCACCGACTTATTCCTTAAGTCTGGCGTTCGCGCGATCGATACCAAGTGTAAAATTGAACAAGCTCCTGGCCAGCACGGTGCGCGTAAACCGCGTCTGTCTGACTATGGTGTGCAGTTGCGTGAAAAGC
>NZ_JAWRXV010001694.1:0-237 GCF_046534875.1 Paraburkholderia sp. SIMBA_054
GCAAGACGCTGCGGCACGCTGCGGTCGCCCGCGTCGATGCGCGCCGCGTAACGATAGCCGCGCTGCGCGAGCGCGTCGATGCCGGCTTCCAGTGCGCGCTCGATGCCGCCGTTCACCGGCATGCGCAGCACTTCGATGTGCATGTTTGCAAGCTCGGGCGCGACGATGGGCGGCGTGCTGCCGTCATCGACGATCAGAACGTGCACCAGCGGACGTTCATCGAACGACGCGAGCGTC
>NZ_JAWRXV010000256.1:0-449 GCF_046534875.1 Paraburkholderia sp. SIMBA_054
TTGTTGCCAACGCTTTGAATGAGCGCTCCACCCGCTTCACGCGCCCGCGTCGCAGCACGCCGTGCCAGATATTCCACCGCCGCCCAGGCGGCAAACTGTGTGTCGGTCACTGGTGCTCCACACGCCTCACTCCGGACCGATTGCACATACGCTCCACCCTGTAAGAGCGCTAACTTATACGACGCGACAACCTACACACAGTTTGCCACCTGGACGGCATATACCATTCGCTGGCGCTTGCACAAGTACGGGTATTCGAAGCGGGTGAGGCGCTCATTCGGAGCGTTGGCAAAGAACCCAGACAGAAAGGCTGCCGCGTGAAGCGTAAGACCGGTTGGGGGCCCTCAGGCAAATACAAGAACTGGCGGTGTGAGCCGCTTTCTTTTGCCTGGCGGTTTCAAAGGCTAAGTGCAACAGCGGGGTTGATCGCAATATCCTGTTCTGCACAT
>NZ_JAWRXV010000029.1:0-133139 GCF_046534875.1 Paraburkholderia sp. SIMBA_054
CCTTCGTACCCGTCGTTCCTTAACATCTCGCCAGGATACCAGGTTTGCAGCGCAAAGACCTTGAAAGGGCTGGCTCTGAGAGGCCAGCATGTGTCCACCAATCGGAGGTGGACACCTATGGCAGAGCATGACTCAGAGTTGCAGGTTATTTCGCGTAGCCGCGATGGGCGGCGGCGCTATGACGAGAAGGGCAAACGCGCGCTGGTCGAGGCGGCACTGCGTCCAGGCATGTCAGTGGCACGCCTGGCGCAAGAGCACGGAGTCAACGCCAACCTGCTGCGCAAGTGGATCACGAAGTATCTGCTCGAGCGCGAGAGCAGCCGCTGTGCACAGGCGGCACAGGACGGTGCTGTCGTCGTGGACTCGGGCGGTGCCGCGCAAGTGAGCGACGGCGTGCCGGTCGCGACGCAGGCTGAGGCGCCTGCGCCCGCATTTGTACCGGTCGTGGCCACTGCGGCAACGGCGCCCCTCCCACCTGCGTCGATCGCGTTTGCCCTGCGCGTACGGCTGCCCAACGGTGTCGAGTTCAATCTGGGTCAGGCCAGCATCGACGAACTGAGCACGCTGGTCCAGATGTTTGGGAGGTTGCCGTGTTCCGGTTCCACGACGAGCTGAAGGTCTACCTCCATCGAGATCCCGTGGACTTCCGCTGCGGGATCAACAGTTTGTCGATCCTGGTTGAACAGGCGATGCACCTGAGCCCGATGGCGCCGGCGCTGTTCGTGTTCGGCAACCGGCGTCGCGATCGCATCAAGATCCTGGGCTGGGAGCGCAACGGCTTCTGGTTACTGCTGAAGCGGCTCGAAGCCGGCGACCGCTTCGTCTGGCCCGACAGCGAGACGGCGGTGGTGACGATAAGCGTCGAGCTGCTGCACTGGCTCGTCGACGGCGTCGACATCGCCGCGCTTGAGCGCCATCGCAAGCGCAACTATCTGCGCGTGAGCTGAACGCACGATCGGCATGCTGGTCAAAGCAGCATGCCGATCAACGTCACCATCGATGCCGACGAACTGAAGGCGCTGCTCGCGATGCGCGAGCAGCATGACGCGCTTCAGCGTGAGCGTGACGAGTTGCAAAGCACGCTGCGCCTGGTGACGGCCGAGCGCGATCTTGCCGAGGAACGGCTGCGCGCCTATCGGCGCGAACTGTTCGGCGCAAAGAGCGAGGCGCGCGATTCCGACCAGCTCGGTCTGTTCAACGAAGCCGAAGTGCTCGGTGCAAACGCGACGCCCGCGCAGGAAGATACGCCCGGCACGAAGGTCACCGCGCACACGCGCAAGAAACGTGGCCGCAAGCCACTCGATCCCGGCCTGCCGCGCGACATCCGCCGTCACGAACTGCCTGAGGCCGAACGATTCTGCGCCAACGACGGCCATGCGCTCGTCGAGATCGGCGTGGAGATCAGCGAGCAACTGAACGTGATTCCGGAGCAAATTCGGGTCATCCAGCATCAACGCGTCAAGTATGCATGCCCGTGCTGCGACCTGGGCATTAAGGTCACGCCGGCGCCAGCGCGCATCATCCCGCGAGGACTGCTCAGCGAATCAGCACTCGCGTGGATAGCCACCGGCAAGTACCAGTTCGGTATGCCGCTTTACCGGCAAGCGGGTCTGCTGCGGCGCTTCGGTGGCGACATCTCATCGAACACGCTGGCTGCCAGCATGGTGCGCGTCGGCCTGGCGACACAGCCCGTGATCAACCTGATGCGCGACGCGCTGCTCGATGCTGAACTGATCTACTGCGACGAGACAACCTTCCAGGTCCTGAAGGAAGAAGGCCGTCAGCCGCAGACAAAGAGTTACCTCTGGGCGCAGATGACCGACTCGGACACGCCCGTGCGCGTGTTCACTTATACGCCCGGGCGCGGCAGCAAGCTGGCCGACAAGCTATTCGACGGCATTCGCGAAGGCGCGGTACTGATGACTGACGGCTACGCCTCGTACGACGGCATTGCGCAACGTCACCGGCTCATTCACCTCGCATGTTGGACGCATGCCAGGAGGGGCTTTGTGCGAGCGGAAGACAACGTTCCGAAGGCAGCGCGTACGCCCGATCTGCTGGCTACGCGTTTCATCAAATTGATCGGCAAACTGTTCGCCGCCGAGGCACGCAGCCAGACATGGAAAGCTGAACGACGACAGCGGCTGCGACGACGATACAGTGCGCGCGTGATCGACGTCATCCACCGGCTGATGCTCGAGCAATTGCCGGCGGTCGTACCCGGCAGCCTGCTGGGCAAGGCGCTGAACTACATGCAGGGGCAATGGTCGAAGCTGGTCCGCTACATCGAGAACGGTGACTGGCCGATCTCGAATAACCCTTGTGAAAACGCCATCAGGCCATTCTGTTTAGGCCGCCGTGGCTGGTTGTTCGCCGACACTGTCGGAGGCGCGAACGCGAGTGCGAACCTGTATTCGCTCGTCGAAACGTGCCGCGCTAACCGCATCGACCCCTACCGTTACCTCCACTGGCTCTTCCAGAAACTTCCGCTTGCCACGACCGTCGAGGACTACGACGCGTTGTTGCCCTGGAAGATGCCCGCCGACTTCCGCTGAGCCTCCTCTGCCACACCTCAGAGTTTGACGCTACCACTCTGAGAGGCGTGAATTAAAGATCGCATACACTTGAGTCAGTCCGACATGCGTTTTCACGCGGCCCGCCGGTCGTCAAGCGCCAGTCCTTTCCGGTTTAACCAGCGTCGAGCCTCACCTCTTCGAAAAAAGCGAAAAGCCGAGCGCCGGCATCAAATCATTCGCGCCGCTTGCCCTGCAGTCGTGACCTCGCGGCTTCGATCGACTGGTGCAATTTCGCCTGTAACTGCTCCCGCGGAGGCAACACGGTCAGATACTCGGCGACATGAATACCGCTTTTATCAAGCTCCAGAAGTTCGATCTGCTCCTGCTTCTTGCCGACAGCCCTAAGACGCCTGCTGTTCAAGAGAATCATCACGCCAGTTGGGACGAGCGCAACCCAAAGCCATAAGCTCAACCCTGGGTGACCGGGGTAGAGCCACACCGCAAGCAGCTGAAAAAAGACGGCGAGGGCAAGAAAGCGGACCTGTCTCCTGAGGACCAGCACCAATGCAGCCGCCACCGGCGTTGCACATACCAGAAAGTAGAAAGCGGCAACAAGCGCCCTTCCAAATGTTAATGGCTTGGGACCGGGATCAAACTCTAAGTAAAACACGACCGAAAGGATAAGCGGATAGAGGCTGGTCGCGACGCCGAAAATCCACGCAAGCTGCCTGTCACGCCGTCGTCCCTCGGCGAGGAAGGCCTGCCCGCGGGCGGTCGAGGTGACTGTCTGTGTTGGCGAGATCGGATCGTAAGGTAACTTTCGCTGTGACATTCCAGTGATTGGCTGGGCATCACCTTGGATTGCATCGGCAGCTTCCTGTTTCGATCGCTCAACTCGGTGTCGAAACAAGCTATTGATGGCCAGCGTGATGATGGGCCCGAGCGGCACCGCGATCAACGCGCTGAGGACGAGTACCGAAACGAAGAGCTCCGCCAAATCACCAGGTGTCAACATTTCATTTTCTCCATCCACTCGCCTACATCGTCGTTTCAGAAGCAACCTGCAAGCGGTGTCAATCGCGCACCTCCGGACGGGCCGCTTAAGGTATCTCGAAGGTCTATGCTCATAGAAACGCCCCCTTCGCCCGCGCTACGCCAATTCACAATGTTCGGCTACAGCTGAAGGTCGAACGCCGCAGGGAAATGAGCGTCCTCGACCATCTTCAGAGCGGCTCGCGTGCGGATACTGTTGAGGTCTTGGCAGTTATCGACGCGGCTCATCTCCCTCAGCTGGTTGGCGCGTGGGGCGAGGTCGCTGAGCTCAAGCTCGCGAATCGCTTCCTCCTCAAGCGATGCACTGTAGCGCAGGTAGGTGAGGGCCTCGATCGGTAAAATTCCAGGGTCTCGGCAATCTGCCGCACAAGGTCACAGCTCGTAGACATTCATCGCGCTCGTTACACCTTCTTTGTTGCTGTGTCGGTTCCCCCGTCGCGACCCGATTCAGGCGAGCAACCGAGAGCACCAACTCCGTTGGCCAAAGCGAAGGCGGCGACTCGCCGAGGTTTCCAGCACAGGAAACTGTCGCCGCTTATCACGGCATCCGACCCGGACAGATATCAAATTGTGCGGGAAAGTGATCTACGCTCACCTGTATTTTCGCTGCCTCGCGACCCAGCACCGCCAGTTCGTCCATATTCGCTGGTTCGTCCATCTTCGCGAGCTTCGCAAGGCGTTCCGGCGTCGAGCTTATTCCAAGCTGGTCCTTGATCCATCCCGCTTCGAGCAAGACGTTGTAGCGCACATAGGTGGCTAGCCGCGGTCCCGCTTGACTATCAAGCTTCATGTCGCCAACGGCTCGATCGATCAACCACGGTGTAAGGCAATGCGTGAGCCACTGCAGCATCATCTGGCTCGCAACCGCGCAGTCGTCCATCAGTGACTGTAAAGCTCGCAAACCTTGCTGGGCAGGTATCATGTTTAGAACAGATTGGGCAGAGAACTTCGCCTCGTGAGTGCCCGTGCCGACCGATACAAGAAGAATATTGTCGGCTCCACCCTGCCAACGGAACCCGTGGCCTTGCAAGGTTGCGACCAGAAGTGTTTGCAGTGCCGGATCATTGAATGGACTCACTCCGCCGTCAACGAACGCGCCGTCCACGACCTTGGCGTCCCGTGATGTGACCGCGATGCGCTCGGGATCGAAATAGGTGGGCGCGGCCGTGCTCGCTCTGACGACATGAGCGAGGAGCAGCTTTCCGTCCTGCTCAGCATAAGCGACACGCGGGTGGTTATGACGTCCTTGCCCAGATGTTGGTCCAGGGCGTCCTGCACCCGCGACGAAGGAAACTTCGCGGCGAGGACCACCACCATCGAGTGCGAGAATGCGCTTGGGGCAAGCGCTGCATCAAAATGTTGTTCCCGGGTCAAAGGCATAACGCCTCCAAATTCATCTATTCATGTTGCGAAACGGTCCGTTCGTCTCCAGGCTCGCGCCTCCCGGATCAGCCCGCGTGATCATCGCCGGCCTGACTTCGCCGCGCGTGCGTTCGCGACAGGAGGTCCCGACTATCGATAATCTCAATCTGCCCGAAAAACTTCTCGACCTCATCCACCATGTGGTCAGTTCCGCCCGGCTTTCCGCTCTTTTCACCGTCCCACAGCGCGATCATTCGGACCCGTTCCGCTCCCCAGGCTCGGGCTGTGTAAAGTTGCCAGAGGTTGGTGCGCACGTACGGATTGCGACTTGCCGGAGCCGGACCCAGGTCGTCCGGCATCTTGAAGATCTGGGTCGCCGCGTGGCTCTTGACATCGAGATAGCGATCGCGCCATTTCTGGCCCGCAAACGAGACTGACTGCTTAATGAATGTGGGCTCGTCAAAAGGGAGCCTAAGTTCCAGGCGCAACTTTCGGTGCAGCGCAGCCTGCGCGAACAACAGATCGCCACCGCACGCGCCCTGGCACAAAGCAAGGTCACCTTCAGTCGCACCAAATTTGTCGAGCCTTTGCTCGATTGCACACCTGACAAGGTCCTCCATGTCATCAGGAAAGCGCTCTACCGTGCGTCCCGGCTCATCGAGCATGTGGCCGCTGAAAAGAAACACTTTGCCGGGATGAAACGGCGGCTCCAATTGCGAAAGGGCCAGCTTGACGGCGCCCAGAGCCAACTCGACTTCCGCTGGCCGAAAGCCCAACTCAAAAAGCAGACTCAATTGCTGCCGCGTGGCGTCGAGCGCAAACCAGTTCCGTTCCGAGGCAGCGACCGCATACTGATACGCCCGTCCGATACTAGGTCCGTCACTCACCAATACTGCGAGGTCCGCGAGCGTCACACGCGCCCAGAAATCCTTCTTCTCAATGCTTTCCTTCGACAAGGCTGCTCGCGCAGCCCAGCGCACGCCGCCTTCCATCTCCGCCCGGTATGCCTCGTTCTCACTGCTTTCCCCGCCGACAAGATGTCGCTCCAGATGCCGCAGCGTAACCGCGTTGATACCGCAGTAATAATTCGTCGCGTCGCGCAAAAACCCCTCCGTATAGGCAGCGATCGATTCCCGTAACATGCCGATCTGGGTCGCGGCCGCAACGCGGTTCTGTTCCAGTCCGGCGCTCGCGGTGCGCCAGGCGTTGATCCAGTTGTCTTTTTCGACTCGTCCCAGCAGCCCGCGGGTCTCCGCATCCCTTGTGTGATCGTCAGCAACCGATATAAGCCACTCTTTGGCCTCGTCGAAACGACGCAGCCGTCCGAGCAGAATCCCCTTTTCCTGGCGGCTGATGAGATCGTCGGGCGCGACCTCGAGTGCCTGGTCGATCTGCGCGAGCGCGAAATCGAACTGCTCAAGTTCGCGAAGCGCCTTGGCAGCCAGACGGTAGGCTTCGAGCCGTAGGCCCTGGATGGGCGCCTCCTCGGCGAGCACCAGAATGTCGCCCGGTCTTTGTTTGCGGCGCGCGACCGATACACGCCGGGCCCATGCGTCCTGCTTGCTCCAGAATTCCTGTGCAACGCCAACACGCAGCGTTTTCCAGTCGGGCTCGCGCAGGTAAGGCAGCAGCCGGTAAATGGGACTCACGATTCGGGCGTACCAAGCCGTTACGGTCTCATGTGCCATTTGTGCGAGAGCGGCCCGATCGGCGTCGAGGAAAGCTGGATCGGGCACGCGGTCCAGTAACCGGTAACGCAAATTCCGATCAGTGACCAAATCGAATGGCATCCGCCCCTCTCGAGCGGAGATCAAAATGACGCCACGGGCCCGCAACGCGTGCCTTACCCCCAATTCATACCAGACGTTCGGGTTGTCGATCGTGAGGTCAACCACGACGACATCCGCGAGCAGCAATTCCTGGAACATGTCGCCGCGAATATCGCCAGCACGCATCTCCTCGTCTGCGCGAAACACCGTGAAATCGAGACTCCGCAGCGCAGGCACGATGAATTGCGCATAGACCGCGTTGAAGTCGATTCCCTCCTTCACGCCGTAGGGCATCGCAACGAACACGTGCTGGCCCATGTCAATTCCTCCATCTGATTCAGAGAACCGTATGAAAACTCCAATTTCAGGGCAACTTGCCCAGATGCACTCTGAGTGTTCAATCAGTAAAGGTGGCCGACCTCGGCTAGGGCCACGCTTATAGGTAGAATATGTGGAGAGCGATTAAGTGCAAGCCTCAATTCGCTGGCGTTGGCAACTCCGGGCAAACCGTGAGGTAACGTTCTTGCCCGCCTTCGTATAGTGCCCACTCTGCATGGGTCAGATTGCGGTTCGCAGTCGCGCAGGCGTCGCGTAACCAAAGCGAGACATCCATGTTCCAAAGCTGTATAGCATCGCCTGCACTAGCAGCCGCCAAGGTCATGCCGGACGGGCTAAACGCGACGCTTGACACGGGCCCCTGGTGAGCGTCGAACGGCTGACCAAGCGGGACCCGCCGATCGAGGTCCCATAACACCACGGTGCCGTCGTCCCCCGCAGTTGCCAGTAACTTGCCATCAGCACTGAACGCGACGCTCGAGATTTCCTGACCTTGATGGGCCGCAATTGCCGCGCCGATCCGGCGCCGCTTCTTGACGTCCCACAGAATCACCGGCTCGTTCCGGTCCCGTCCCGCCGAAGCCAGGGTCTTCCCATCTGGGCTAAATGCCACGTTCATCACCGGGAGCCTTCTGCCATCCTCGAGCCGCTCGCCGCGCGGCGGACTCTGCGTCATGTCCCACAGGATGATGCCGCCCTTCAAGTCGGCAGAGGCGAGCGTTTTCCCATCTGGGGCGAAGGCGAGACTCGTGACCTGCTCGCTATGGCCAGTGAGCGGCTGACCCAACGGCTTGTGGCTCGCGACGTCCCACAGCACCACCGTCGAATCACTGCCAGCTGCCGCAATGAGGTTTTCTTTGGGACTGAAAGCGACGCTCCACACGATCTGTTGACCACTCACGAGCGGGTCGCCGACCGGCGTGCAATGCGCCACGTCCCAGAGAATCAGCTTGCCCTCCGCGCCGGCGGAAGCGATGGTATTGCCGTCGGGACTAAAAGACAAAGCGGGAGCCTGCGCGCGATGCCCAGTGAGATTGCACAGTGGCTTGCGATTCGCCAAGTCCCACACCATCACCTTGCCTTCTTGGCTGCCGGAAGCGAGCATCTTTCCATCGCGGCTGTACGCTACGTGCAATATCGGCCCATGCTGTGGCCCGAGAGGATCACCGGGTGGCGCGCGCCGCTCGAGGTCCCACAGAATCAATGCCGCCGAAGCGCCCGCGGACGCAAGCGTTTTGCCATCCGGACTGAACGCGACGGTCCACACCGCACCCGGTTGGCCACCGAAAGGGGCGCCCCGTTGCTTCTGAAGCGCCACATCCCACAGTACGACCGTGCGATCGTCTCCGGCAGCGGCCAGTAGCTTGCCGTCTTGGCTGAACGCCACGTCGCGCACCTGGCCCTGGTGCCCTTTAAGCGGGTCTCCGATACGCGTGCCGCGCTCCATGTCCCACAGAATGATCGAGTCGTCCTCGGCCGCCGACGCCAGCGTCTTGCCGTCCGGCCCGAACGCGACGCTCCATACCTGGCCGTCGTGCCCCAATAGCAGCTTGCCGGGTTGCTCGGGATGCGCGACGTCCCACAGGATGACGGCCTTGTCCCTGCTCGCGGCCGCAAGCATGCGCGAATCAGGACTGAACGCGACGCGATACAACTGCCCCTGCTGAGCTCGAAACGCCTCACCGACCCGCCGGTGGCTTGCGACATCCCATAGCAGCACACTTTGATCCGTGCCAGCGGCGGCAAGCGTCTTGCCGTCCGGGCTGAAGGCGACGCTCCACACCGTCCCTTGGTTGCCGCGCAGCTGTTCGCCGAGTGGCTGATAATGCTTTGCGTCCCATAGGATGATGATTCCTCGATCGTCGGCCGATGCCATCGTTTTGCCGTCACGACTGAATGCGACGCTGCGCACCTGCCCGCTGTGCCCTTTGAGGGGGCGTCCGATCCTCTTATGGCTGACGACGTCCCACAGCACGACCGTCCCGTCCGCTCCCGCCTCCGCGATCACTTTGCCATCCTGACTGAATGCGACACTCAAGCCGCCCTCATGGTCGCTGCTCAGAAACGTTCTGGCCTGTGGCTGGACTGTCGCGGCGATCTGTAAACTCGCCCTCGCCTCATCGGTCGGATATATCTTGTACGCCGCGACGGCCAGCAGAGAGGCGAGTTGCAAATCGTTGGCAGACTTGCCGACGCCCGACGCCGCTAACTGTCGTGACAGCGCGACCCGACTCTCGTGGGCGGCCTGATGGAACTGATAGGCGCCGAACGCCATCGCGGCTACGGTCGCCAAGCCGCCGCCCGCCACCAGCGCATTGATTCGCGTCCTGCGCCGACGCTCTTCATGCTGGACGAGCGGCAACAACTCGTCGGGCACCTCATGCAACGCGGCAACAAGCTTCGCGAGCCCGGCATCGGTGGAGCCGTCCAACCGCGACTTCCAGCCGAAGCTCCGGAAATCGACCCAATCCCAGCGCGGATTGTCATTTAAGCGACCGGGAAACCGGTTTTGTGGCGCGCCGGGACCGAGCGCCACAAACAGGTCATCGATTGCCGCATTGCCGCGCTCCTCGAAGAAATAGTCGACTTCCTGCTGCAACCAGTTCGGCGACTTTTTACCATCGCCATCGACGATCTCTTCAAATGCAGACGGAGTCGAAATAACCAGCAACCGCCGCGACACGCGCAGAGCCGGCAGGATCTTCTGGCGCAGAAAATCCTTGCGCGCGATTTCGTACGCCACATCGAGAAAGATACGCAAGGGCATCTCCGCGCGCTCGCGTGACGTCCCCGGCAAACTCTCGATCAGTTCGCGGCGCAATTTCGTGTTTTGCAGACGGCGGCGCAAGTACCTAGCCAAAGCCAGCGCGTCCACGCGCCGATAGGATATGAAGAGATCGTACTCGCAGCCGTTTTCGTCATTGCCCATGGCTTTCCCCTCACCAGATCGATCAGAAGATGTTCTCGCATTTATTAACGAAGTTGGACCAAGCGACGGGACCCTCTCGACTTAAGCCCGAGATTGCCCGGAAGCCCACAGCGCCACGCCGACCAAGTATGATGCGAACTGTCGTCATCACCATCAATGATTTACTATACGATTTCGGGTTCGCTCAGAGGAAGGCAGCAGCAGACAAAGACAAGGATGCTTCTGCCACAGAGTCGAAAATCAGGCCTGCGACTTAAGTAAATGCCAGTATCGCGCAGTCTTCCAGCGGTTGAGTCCGACTGGTCCACGAAGCCCTCCAGTCACCTTCCGCCACACAGTGTGAACCGAAAAACAAGCTACCCGCTTCCACCGTTCGTTGTCGTGTGCTAGCCGCTTGCGACAGGCACCGACAAGTTCGGAAGGCAATGCTTGTTCAAACTGGTAGCGCGCAAGGTCAGTGTGCGAATGGCTGTTATTTTTGTGAGAGCGGTCGTTGTTGTCGCACTCGTGTGAACGACAGCAACCGGTCGTGCGCTGCCATTCGCGTAACGCTGTCGCCGATTGCATATGAATTGGCAACTATCGGCGTGCGCCGTGAAAAGGCGGGAAAGCTATGAACCGCCCCGGGTTTGGTGGAAGCTCCAACTCGCCCTTCAATGACATTTCGCCTCTGTGCCTCCGCCCGACTTATCAATGCCACGACGACGTCAGCGACGCTCATGCCGAGCAAGCACTCGTTTTTACAAAAGCAATCCTAATCATATTGAATTCCATCACCCCGCCCGCCTTATCGCCACACGCACCCTTTTATTTTGACGCCGATCTGGCACGGCTTCGAAAGCTTCTTGCTGGTAGACTGGGCGAGCGAAACGCGTGTCGCCTCTTTGGCTCTTGCTGTCCATGTGAGCTGGAGGCGAGCGAGCGAGCGCCGATGCGATCCACGGCGCGTCCCGCACCCGGCGCATCGCGTCGGCGCGCCGGGTGATATTCAGCTTGGAAAATATACCGTGAACATGATGCTTCACCGTGGCCACGCTCAACTGCAGATCGCGAGCGATTTCCTTGTTGGAGAACCCCTTTCCGATCAGCCTCAACACGTCGCCTTCGCGAGCCGTCAGCGCCGCGTTCTGGTCGAAACCATCGGTTGCGGGCGACATGCGGAACAAGGCCTTCATCAGCCCGGCCGAGATCTCGCCCGGGCAGGCTAGGCATCCGGAGACCGCATCTATCATGGCTTGGCGCAGAGCCCCGATCGTGGCGTGGCGCGGAATGTATCCGGAAAATCCAGCCCTGCCGCACCGGATGACCTCTTGGCGCTGTTCTTCGAGCCCAAGCGCGACCAGAACGACTTCGGGCCATTCGGTCGCGATCAAACGCACCTCATCAAGGTCCATGCCTTGAGTGATGTCGATCAACACGATATCCGTTCGGCTCGCGACTAGCGCTTCCCGTAACGCGGACATGTCACCTACCTGCGCGACAATCGTCACTTCGTCTAGGTTCTGAAGGCACGAATACAGGGCATCGCCGAGCAATCTGATGGGTGTGAGGAGGACGACGTCCATACATGCCCCAAGCAAGGATGAGAATTGTCGGCGCCGCCACCGAACCAGCTGTTTAACGGTTACTAGCTCGCGAGTACTTTGTCAGACAGCGATCCGTGCCTGAGCGTCATCACGCTGAACTGATCCGCGCACGCTCCGCTGTTTCGCGGCTATCCAACGCTCACGCTGGGTGAAACGGGCTTACGGACGGCCTCTTGCGAATCGTGCCGCCTCTTGAGCCATTGGTCGGTGGAAGGCGCGAGATCATCGTGAAAGACGCTCAGCCTTCTCGTAGAATTTATAGCATACGCATTGCAATATTTCCACGCTCTGAAAAGGCCACGCAGCGGTACATCTGAGACTTAAATCGTCGTCGTTTCGAGAGCCAGAGGAGGTGCTTTAATTGCGGAACATATGTTTAAAACGGTTGCGAGTTTCGATTTGAATCAACGCGGCACTTCCCAGGCTGAGGAACACGCAGTATTGCGAGAATGGAGTGCAGCAAGGCTTGCGATGGGACGAATTTCTTTGCAGCGTGGCGCTTTGCGGTTCATATGAGTCCATCGATGCACCTTAACCTTCATTCGACGGGCCAAGAGCGCAAACAAAAATAAAACTAAGGTGTGCATTGTTGCTATTCATTCAATGGTTGCTGCGCGTTGTTATTCCTGTAGCGCGAGCGACGCCAAATGGTCGGCCGATATAACCAGGCCACTAATGACATTGACTTTTCACGGGCGATACCCTTCAATAAACTAGCGGTGCTGATTGTCGCCGTTGGTCGGATGACAGAGAAACACCGTCGGCGACGGAGTTTAGCCAAAATGGCGCTCCGGTAAGGGATGCCAGCGTTCCCTTCTCAAACAACCAACGAGAAAGGGCGGGCTAACGGCGCACGGCTCGGGGATGGAATGCGATGTCTGCCTTCCACGTGTCAGATGTGTGTCCAGATTGTTGGCTAGATTACGCCGATACGGCAGATCAATGCGTGCTTACGCAAAGTCGCAGCCGAGCGATTGTAGCGCCCTGACTATCGGGGGGAGGGGCGATTCACCTAGGCAGTAGTCGGCGGGCCTCGCGCACACAATCGCCGCACTGAAGCTCAATTAAGTCGTTGTCACGCCGGCGTGATGGTGCGCAATGCTCGCAAGGGAATTTGATGGACATCGCGATCCTCACGCCGATCCGACTGTTCGGTGACGGTTTAGCTTCCTATCTTGGTAGCCGCACCGGTATGTCTGTGATTGCAATCACGTCTAGCTTCTCAATGCTCCGCGAAGTGTTGGGCGCGTCACGCGTTGATCTCGCGTTGGTCGACGTCACGCAAGGCATCGATCTTGACGAGGTGCATACGGTGGCGGGTCAGTGGCCGTCCGTCGCGCTGCTCGCGCTCGGCTTCAAAGCCGACCAGAAAGATGTGGTCCATTGCAGACGTGCGGGCTTTTCCGGTTATGTCGCGCGTGACGCTGCGCTCGATTCTCTACAGCGAGCAATGGAGGATGCGGTCACGCGACGATTGCATTGTCCTCCGAGAATTGCAGGCGCGTTGTACCGCGAGACCACCCCAACGTATGCCGACGGAGCAGGCGATGCAATGACGCAGCACGAATGCGACGTGCCGTGGCAACTTGGAAATAGTCAGTCGAACAAGGCGATAGCCGGTGAACTCGGTCTCAGCATTTCGACGATCAAACATTACATGCATAGCATCCTCGACAAGCTGTGGGTCGTGCAGCGCGCACAAGCGATGCGCGCAAGGGTTCGGGATACGCCGTGGACGGCGACGCGCGGAAGTTTTGAGACAACTGCCGAGAAGCAAGTAGGTGCGAACGGTGTGATCGCGCCTGGAGATCCGCATGCACGGTCGTCCGACTGTGAATCGCACGTCATTGCCGAGTGATACGGCGCATTTCGTTTGGCCTGGTATCGGAGGTGAGGATATGGAAACGCCCATTTTGCCTGTCGATAGCGTGACGTCCGCTTCAAGCAACGGCGGGCAAACGGCGAACGTATCGACGAATGGTGCAACGCACGGGACGGCGGCGACGTCCGACGCGACCGGCGCCGCCAGCGCGGCAGCGACGCGCGACACAACGTATGCGGAGACGACTGCGGTTGGGGTCGGTGCGGGTGCAAGTGGTGCAGGACCCGCTGTTTCCAAAACGCCGGAGGATCAACTAAAGGAGAAACAGGTCGAACTCGCGCAGGAGCAAACCCAGATTGCCGATGCCAATCGGACGATCGCCACTCTGCAAAGCGACATCAAGGCGCTTCAGGCGAGAATCGCCGAGCTCCAGCAGGCGCTCGCTGGCTACAATGCGGCGTCACAGACGGCAGCGCAACAGAAGCGAGATGCCGCGGATACAGAGATTGCGAAGAAGCTCCCTATTGCCGAGGCCG
Organism: Paraburkholderia sp. SIMBA_054; assembly: GCF_046534875.1. Taxonomy (NCBI): domain Bacteria; kingdom Pseudomonadati; phylum Pseudomonadota; class Betaproteobacteria; order Burkholderiales; family Burkholderiaceae; genus Paraburkholderia; species Paraburkholderia sp. SIMBA_054. The sequence continues at coordinate 13,910 of NZ_JAWRXV010000029.1, forward strand.
TGATCAAAGACCGGAAGACTGTGATCGATCAGACGATCAATAGCTTCTACGCCGGTCTGGACGCGAAGAAAAAGGCGGTCGATGACGCACTGAAGGCGCAGCAGGACGCGCAGAACGAAGCGGACAAGGCGGCTCTTGACGCCACAACCAGGCAGGCGGCGTATGATGCGCAGAAGAAGCTCCCGAAGGACATCGATGCCGCGCTCACGGATGTGTCCGGTTTGCTCGACCAAGCCAACAAATTGGAGACGCAAGGGGATTACGACGGACTGTATTTGATTGCGACCGAGGCAAAGAAGGTCGTCGTAGACACGCTCTCTATTCCTACCTCGAAAGACTACGAAACTGCGTTGCGCGATGCGCAGGATGTTGCCGAACAGGCGAAGCAGAGCGCAGTCGCGAAAAAGGCCGCAGCCGAGGCTGCGGCGGCGGTGTATGCAGCTGCGGCCAAGGCCTATGACCTGGCGTATGCGGCGCGACGAAGTGAGCTGATGAAGGAGGCGAAGGAACATCTGAAGCCATACAAGGCCACTACCTTGGTCTCCGATAGCAGCGTCCCGGCGGCTCTCCAGACCGATGCAAACCTCAAAAACGCGTGGGGCATCGCGTTCAACCCCAAAACCTTCATCTGGATAGCGGATAACGGGACGCAGCGAGCAACACTCTATGATGGTAATGGCGTTGTGCAATCCGTTGTGGTGAGCATTCCCGCTGGGAGCAACGGTCCAGCCAATCCGACCGGCATAGTTTTCAACGGGACCGGCGATTTCGAAGTCAGTAACAACGGCAAGTCCGGTACCGGCGTTTTCATCTTCTCAGGCGAAGGCGGCACGATTGCGGCGTGGTCTCCCAAGGTGAATCCGACCGCCGCGATCACTGTCTTCGACGATCGACATGGCGGTGCGGTCTACAAGGGGCTGGCCATCGCGAATAACGGCGGCGCCAACTTTCTCTATGCCGCGGACTTTCACAACAATAAGATCGACGTTTTCGACAAAAACTTCGGCAAGGTCACACTGCCCGGCGCGTTCCATGACGACTCTTTGCAAGCCGGCTTCGCGCCTTTCGGTATCCAGGCGATCGGATCGAAAATCTACGTCGCGTACGCTAAACAGGATACTGCGGCTCACGACAACGTCAGTGGTCCAGGTTTGGGCATAGTCAATGTGTTCGACACGGCTGGCAAACTCGTTCAGCATTTCGCGTCTGGTGGCCCGCTGAACGCGCCGTGGGGAGTTGCACAGGCACCGGCCGCCTTCGGCCAGTTCAGTAACGATGTGCTAGTCGGTAACTTCGGCGACGGAATGATCAATGCTTTTGATCCGGCTAGCGGAGAGTTCGTCGGCACACTCAAACAGAAAGATGGAAAGGCGATCATGCAGCCCGGACTTTGGGGCATAGCGTTTGGTAACGGCCTTAACAACCAACCGACCGACACGTTGTTTTTTGCCGCAGGACCTAACGGTGAAGCAAACGGTGTTTATGGCCGCATCGACGTGGATCGATAATGGCAGCCGCTTGCTCGAACGAAGCAAGACGCCATGAATAAGAACAGAGGGCGCGTTCGAACAAGTCACAGCGGTACGGGGCCGCTCTCGGCGAAGTCCGGGCCAGTGTCCACATCGCGGCGAACGGAATGGGGCGACCAGCCACGCCGGTGGCCGCGTGCCTGCCGAGTCGCCCCTGCGCTTCGATCATCGCAGCGTCGCGGTCGCGTCGAGTGGGTGGGGCCATGCTCGCAACTGCGCATCGCCGTCGAACGCGATGGAATCACGATCTCAGTGCCTTCGCCATGCTGCGCGATCATCTGATATGTTAGCGCGCCGTCGTTGGCACCATCGGCTGTGACCGTCGCGATTTCGCCGTCGATCTGATCGGACAACGATGCTGTCTGTGACGAATCATCGTTGTCTTGGTCCGCGAGTGTGTTTTTCGCCACGATCAGGCCGCTTTCGACACCCATCGGCGTGACTTCACGCCATGTTTCTCGTGCAGCCACTGCTCCGTCACCGAACACCTTCACTCCGGTACTATCGATCCGCACATGCAGCGGACCCTCGGGCAAACAGCGCTTGCCGATGATTGGGCGCTTCTTCGCTCGACGGCTCATGGTCGTGTGATCGGGGATCGGCACCGTGAGGCCCATCAGCCCGATCACCGCGCGCATCAGGCCTTCGGTCTGACGCAACCGCAGTTTGAAGGCGCAGCCCAGCATCAGCATGGTCTCAATCGCCAGGTCGGAATAGCGCGCGTCGTGCGCGACGCAGCATACCACTGCGCCAGTGCTTCGGGCGTAATCCAAAGCGTCAGACCGCCACGACTGCGAAGGCCCGCTTCGTATTCCCGGCAGTTCGTCACGCGGTGCTTCATCTTCACGACGTGATGGCGACGATCGGCGTTGTGCTTGTGCGGCAAGCGTCAGGGCCGAGATGGTGATCCGTCATGTTATCCCGCAGTCCTTTCAACTCGCCATCCGTGCACCAATGCCCAGCGCACTGCCTGATTGATGACTGCCGCCGGGAACCGATGACCGTGATAGAGCGATTGGCCATTTTCCATCACACAATCTACGCGACTACCTCGTCAACGTGACAGTGCCCGTGTTGGACCACCCGTATCTGCCCGGCAGGCCTGCTCAACATACGCTGGTCCATCTCGGATCATTTCACCTGAGCCACAAGATCCACAGCGGCTGGATCCTCTGGATAGCTCCTTTCGTCGCCATTTCTGACCCATCGCAACTCATGGTCCTCGCCCGAACGCGGCGTGATCATCGGGACAAGATTCATCGCGTCCCAACGGAGGTCATGCCGTGCTGTTGCGTATTCTCGTCGCGCAGACTTTGAACGACATCCTCGCCAATTCCATCGTGGCCGGGGTGCAGCGGCGTGACGACGTCACGCTCGTCTCCAACAATGCCCTGCGGACCGACGGCCTGCGTGACTGGCTGCGCAACAGCGGTGTGGTCCCAGACATCTTCGTGCTGGTGGGCTTCGAGCCGGATCTGGAGAATATCTCGTCCGAGCTGCTGGCCGACCATCCGTCGAGCGTGATAGTCCGGGTCGTCATCGGCCGCGAGGTGGTGCACCTGGACTGGGAATCGCGCAGCATCGACGAACTGGTGACGGCTGCCTGTCAGCTCTATAGCGGCCGGGACCGCCGCAACGGGCGCTCGGTCACGCTGCATGTCGGCGCCGACGCGCCGGCGGCGGAAACAATCCCCAGCCTTACGGCCAATGGGGACGGAATCGAACTGTTCGAGCGCGTCGAGCGCTGGCTCGACGACCAGCTTCTGGCGTACGTCCGGCGGCTCACCAGTACCGCGGGCGACGTGACCGGGCTGGCATTGAGCCGCACGACCATCGAGGCGCTTCTCACCCGCGACGCCATTCAGACCGGTGATGACGATTCCCAGTCCACGACCCAGCCCGCGCATGCCGCCGCCGACGAATTGGTCGGCCATATCGAGCAGGCGCCGAGTCACCGGCTCGCCGCGGTCTGGCGCGGTCTGGGACTCACGCCGGTCGAGCTCCAGGCGTTCGTGCTGTGCCTGGCACCCGAACTCTCGAACAAGTATCAGCGCGCCTTCGGCTTCCTGAACGACGACCTGTCGCGCCGTCATCCAACGCTCAGCCTGATCACCGAGATCCTCGGCGAACCGCTCGAGACGCGAATGTCCCTGACCCGAGAGGGGGTGCTCTCGCGGTGGAATCTCTGGAGCGAGTCGAGCGCGCCGCCCTACGCGGACGACTTGCTGCGCGTCGATCCCGCACTCGTCGCCTGGCTTCTGGGTAAGGACAACGCCTTGACTGGCGACGAAGCGATTCGAGGTCTCGTCCGGTTCGAACCTTGGGTGGGTGCAAACTGGATCGCCTCGCCGCGCGATATCGATGCCGTGAGTCAGATCACCGCTCTGCTGCGCGACGCGTCGTCGTCACCCCATTGGATCGTGCTGGCAGGTATCGACGGCTCGATCTCCAGGGCGGTCCTGGAAAAGGCGGCAGCCGCCACTCGCCGGCGTCTGATGCGCATTACGCTGGCAGCGTACCGCGATGAGGACGGAACCGGTCGGCCCGACCCGCTGCTGCGCATCGGTTGGATGGCCCGCGTTCTCGACGCGGTGCCGGTCCTCGACATCCGCAACGGCGGCGACTCCGCGGTGGCCACGCAGGTTGTTCGCCGCGCCATCGACATCTTCGAGGACCTGCCGTCCCCATGCGTATTGATCGCCTCGAAGATTGCTGACGTGGTGGAACTCGTGCCGGCGCGCGACCAGGCGGTCCTTCGGCTCGAGCCTTCCAGTGCGACCACGACTCTGACTGCCCTGACGGCCGGCACAAAGGACCACGGATTGCAGATCTACGCCCAAGATCTGGAGCGGCTGGCCGCCGCTTATCCCTTGCCGCTGGACGCCCTCGAGCGCGCCTTGCGCCTTGCCGGTGCGAGCGGAGCACTGGTCAACCAGCCCGAAGAGGAGCAGGCCGCAACGCTTGCCGAGGCCTTGCAGGCGGTGGCGAGCCCCGATTTGCCTCGGCTGGCAACCCGCCTCGCCCCGTCGTTCAAACTCGACGACGTCATCCTCCCCGACGACCGGCGCGATCAGCTCGACGACATCGTATCCCACGTAGTGCACGCCGACCAGGTGCTGCACGACTGGGGATTCGGCGCCCAGTTGCCCTATGGTCGCGGCGTGGCGGCGCTGTTCATGGGGCCGAGCGGCTGCGGCAAGACGATGGCTGCCCGCGCCATCGGGCACGCGTTGCGGCGATGGGTTTTCGCGGTCGACCTGTCGCGCGTAGTCAGCAAATACGTGGGCGACACTGAGAAGCATCTGGACGCTGTGTTTCTCGAAGCCGAGAAGGCCGGCGCGATCCTGTTGTTTGACGAGGCGGAATCGCTGTTCGGCGCGCGGGGGCCGGTCAAGGACTCGCATGATCAATACGCGAATTTCAAAACCGCCTACCTGCTTCAGCGCGTCGAGATGTTCTCCGGCCTGGCCATTCTGACCTCGAACCTGGGACGTAACATCGACAGCGCCTTCCTGCGCCGTCTGCGCTTCATCGTCGAATTCCCCATTCCCGATGCCGAGGCGCGCGAGCGCATCTGGCGTCAGTGCCTGCCCTCGAACGCGCCGCTGAGCGAGGATCTGGATCTGCATTTTCTGGCCCGCAGGGCCGAGCTCCCCGGCGGAAGCATTCGCCAGATCACGTTGCGAGCCGCCTTCAGCGCGGCCGCCGAAGGCTCGGCCATCCACATGCGGCACGTTCTCGCGGCAACACGTGCCGAGGCGCTCAAGATCGGCATGCCGCGTCTCGAGCGCGAGCTCGGCGAATTGGCAGCCTGACCACCATGGACGCGCTCGCCATCCAGAATGTCACGCTCGCGATCGCGGCACAGCTGAAGACCGCGCTCGCCGCAGCAGGCGTGGTGGGCAACCAGTCGCCCTTCGTCGGCCCGCTCGACGACCCTCAGGCCAACAATGCGGCACTGGTGCTGTTTCTGTATCGCGTGACCGCCAGCCAGGCCTTGCGCAACAGCGAGCATGTGGTGGGACCGGCAAACGCCAACGATACCGAGCATGTATATGCCAACGCCCTTCCCCTGGACCTCCACTATCTCGTCACGGTAGGGCGGCAGCAGGCCGCCGAGCCGGACGAATTGCGCGTGCTCGGATTCGCCATGCGGTCCCTGAATGACGCGGCCGTTTTGAGCGGCACCGCAGTCGAAGGTGAAACGGTGAGACTCACGCTCGACACGGCAACCAGTGAAGAGTTGAGCCGCATCTGGGCCCTGTTCCCGACCGTCAACTATCGCACTTCGGTGCTGTATCTGGCTTCGCCGGTCTGGATCGATCCCGCACTCGTCTCTGCCCAGGCGACGCCGGTCACCGACGAACGCCTGGTGGTCGGTTTCAGCGCATAGGAGAGCTACAGTGCCCACGTCCACGCTGCTCGCGCCTGAAACTATCGAACGTCAAGTTCTCGTGGCCGTCGAACTGTTCGATCCGGTAATCCTCTCCAACGTAAATCGTGGTCTGACGGTGTTCGCCCAAGGGTTGTCTGGCGCACCAATCACGAGTTGGAGCGGTCGTTATGTCTGGCTGCGCGAACTCGACGCATGGCCTAGCCGCTACGACGTAAGCGTCGACACAGCTCCTTACCAAACCGTGTCCCAGACCGCCCCGCCGAAGCCCGCAGACCTGGCGCAGGTCCCCTGGCCTCAGCGACTGACGCGCATCGTGCTGACGCCGACGCCAGCCTATCCCTTTCCGGATGGATTGACCGTCATCCGCGGCCGGCTGCGTGAGACCGCCGGTCCGGCGAGCGCTGCCGTCGTGGGCGCCACGGTCGGACTGAAGTGGGAAATGGACGCCAAGGGTGGCGCTGTCCAGGTCGTGTCGCCAATGACCTCGATTACCGATGCGGCCGGCGAATTCGCCTTGATGCTGCGTCCGCCCACTTCCTCGAAGCCGACCTTGAACCAGGGAAAGCTTTCGATCCAGATCCAGGCCACGCGCGGCGGCGAGACGCGCTCGGACATCCAGCTTTCCGTCGTCGACGGCGCGCTAACCGACTTGCCGAATCCCGTGGCCTGGAGCGACATGCAATGACGATTGACCGACCTAGCTATCGCCACGTTCGCGCAACCGAACGATTGATCGATTGATCGCCGCACTTTCTACCGAGGAGGCCCCATGCCCCAATATCTTGCCCCGGGCGTATACGTCGAGGAGATTGAACGCGGTCCCGTGCCAATCGAAGGCGTGTCGACCAACACTGCGGCCTTTCTCGGTCAGACCGAACGTGGAACGCTCATGCCCGCGTTGTTGACCAGCTACAACGATTATCTGAGGCGATTCGGCAGCGTGTTCGATCCAGATCAGTTCATGCCGCACGCCGTGAACGCGTTTTTCGAGAATGGTGGCACGCGCTGCTACCTGGCACGCATCCCCAACGTTGGTGCCACCCCTGCCTTTCATGATTTCGGTGGCTATCACGTGGAGGCGATCGGGCCCGGTGACTGGGGCAAGCGCTTGTTCGTCAAGATCAGCGATTCGACCACCAAAAAGGCGGGCCAGCCGGCGCAGGGCGGGCAGCTGGCGCAACCCGGCGCACCGATCGGCATCCGACTGCAGATCGCCTACTGGGCCGCCGATCCCACACCACCGAATCCCCTACCCGATCCCTTCGTCATCGGCCAGAAGCTCGCCGTCCCGCCAATGCAGACGGAGGACTTCGACGACGTGGTGCTCGACGACGCAGGCTCGCCCAACTACTTTTCGAAACGCGTCACGAACAACTCTGGACTGATCCTGTTTTCCAGCCTGGGAAACGGCCAGCCGATACAAACGGGAGCGAGCGAACTCGACCAGGGCGGCGCCGCCGGCAATCCACCGACGGTGGTCCAGTATCGCGGCGACGATCTCGACCCGACGCGACGCATGGGTCTGGCAGCGCTGCGTCTGGACCAGTACCGCGACACGGCCCTCGTCTACGCGCCAAATGTCCCCCCCGACATTGCCAAGGAAGTCATCAGCCACTGCGAGGGCGAGCGCTTCCGCTTCGCCGTCATCGACTGCGATTCTGGCCAGGGAGACGCCACCCAGCTTGATCCGCGCACCACGCTGCAGGACACCACCTACGCCGCGTTCTACTACCCGTGGATTACCGTATCCGATCCCAAGACCGGTGCGCCGGTCAAGATGCCGCCCGGCGGCGCTGTGCTCGGCATCTACGCCCGCAGCGACGACAATCGCGGCGTCTTCAAGGCGCCCGCCAACGAGCCGGTGCGCGGCGCGCTCGATCTCGAGTACAACGTCGACCAGGCCACGCAGGAGACGCTGAACCCACGCGGTGTCAATGCGACACGACAGTTTCCCGGCCGCGGCATCCTGCTCTGGGGTGCGCGAACGATGTCGTCCAATGCGCTGTGGAAATACATTTCGGTGCGTCGGCTGCTGATCTTTCTCGAGCATTCGATCTACGACGGCACCCAGTGGGTGGTGTTCGAGCCCAATGACGAGAAGCTCTGGGCGCGCGTCAAGGACACAATCCGACTCTTTCTTCGCACGCAATGGCGCGCCGGCGCCCTGATGGGTCTGACCGAGGCTGAGGCGTTTCGCATCGCCTGCGATCGCACGACCATGACCCAGGACGACATCCTGAACGGTCGGCTAATCTGCGAGATCGGCGTGGCTCCTGTCCGGCCGGCCGAGTTCGTGATCTTCCGCATTTACCAGATGACGCAGGAAGTCCAAACCTGACCTGAGGGGACATCGAAATGGCAACACGCACGGATCCACTACGCAATTTTCGATTTCGCCTCGAGATAGCCGGCATCACGGAGGCCGGCTTCAGCGAGGTGACCGTCGCCGATACGACGACCGATGCGATCGACTACCGGGAAGGCAGAGACCCGCCCCATCTGCGCAAGCTCTCGGGGTTGACCAAGTTCGCCAACGTTACGCTCAAGTGGGGCATGACCGATTCCATGGACCTCTACCAGTGGCACGCCGACACAGTGGAGAAGGGCAGCATCGCCAATCGCAAGACAGTCGTCGTCGTGGTCATCGACGAAGGCGGTGCCGACAAGGCACGCTTCGTCGTAAGCAATGCCTGGCCGATCAAGTACACCCCCGGCGCGCTCAACGGCAAGGGCAACGACGTCATGATCGAGACGCTTGAGCTCGCCAACGAAGGCATCGAGCGCCAGAAGGCGTGACGCCCCTGCGAGGACACCGACATGAATCCGACCACCAGCACGCGCTTCGCCACGGAAACAGAGTTCACGCTTCCCAAGGGCTATCTGGACACCGCCGGGGTTCTGCACCGGCGCGGCACGATGCGGCTTGCCACGGCAGCCGACGAGATCCTGCCCTTGCGCGATCCGCGCGTGCAGCAGAACCCGGCCTATCTGGCCGTGATCGTGCTGTCGCGCGTGATCGTCAAGCTGGGCTCGCTGACCGACGTTGACGTCAAGGTTATTGAGGGCCTGTACGCCGGCGACTTCGATTATCTGCAGCGCCTCTACGAACAGCTCAACGCCGTCGAGGACAGCGAGGAGGGCACTTCGCTTGCCAGCCTTCTACCGCGTCTGGCCGGCGAAAGGGTGGGCGCCGTGGGGGAAGTCTGAAGGTCTATCCTCGCGCCCGTCTCTTCGAGGAAATGGCCTTCATCGCATTCTATTTTCATTGGGGACGGGACGAACTCATGCATCTCGAACATAGCGAGCGCAGACGCTGGTGCAAGGAGTTGTCGGAGATCAACCGCCGTATGGACAGCGTGCACGAAAGCGCTCTGGACGCCCTGAATTGACGAAACCGCCATGGACCGACGCGACCCCTACCAAGGCTTTCGATTCCAGATCGAGGTGGAAGGCATCACCGTGGGCGGCTTTTCGCGCGTCAAGGGCATTGCGCGCGAAACCCGCTTCGAAACCTATCGGGAGGGTGGCGTGAACGACTTCGAGCACAAGCTGGCCAGCCTCACCACTTTCGGCAACCTGGTGCTCGAACGCGGCCTGCTCGCCGACTCGCTGTGGACCTGGCACGACGACGTTGTCGGTGGAACGGTGAAACGGCACAAGATCACGATCGCCCTGCGTGACGAGACCGGCAGCGATGTCTGGCGCTGGTACGTGGACGGCGCCTTCCCGGTGAAATGGAGCATTTCGGATTTCGACGCGTCCGGCTCGCAGGTGACCGTCGAAAGCGTTGAATTCGCGCACCACGGCGTGAGGAAGGCATGAGAGTCGCTCCCCTCGCTCCCAGGCTGCGCACGGCGGGAGAACGGCTGCACCGACCCTGGCGCGTGCGCTCGCGCGAGGCCAAGGCCGCAGTACCCGTGCGCTACACACATGGCATCGTGCGAGCGACGCTACGCTGGCGCCTTGACCGGGTGCGCCGCGCCCGTCGTCTGGACGCGCCTCGCACGGCGGTAATCCAGCACCAGCGCTTGTTGGAACGCGATCACCGTACGCTTTCCATGATGGTGCTGCGCTTGCATCGCGTGTGCGAGCGCGTCGTACCTACCCTGGGTCCGCAGGCATCCGACTCCACCGCCGTCTGCGTTATGGTCGCAGCGCCGGTGCTGCGAGGCTCGCCTGCGTCATCGATCCGCCTCGCTCGCACGCGACCCGGGATCGCGACCGCAAAGAATGAAGCGCCGCCGCACACGGCAGGATCCGCGCCGCTGCAGCAACGGAGCATGCACGTCGTTTTTTCTGCGGCGGAGCGCCGGGCACCGGCGTTGGCGGTCCCCGCCCAGCCCTTGATGTCGCGCACGAGCGCTCACTCCCAGCCCTGGCCCGCGACGCGGATCGCGCGACCGGCAAGAACACTGGCGGTGCGAACGATCGCACCGGCAACGCAAACGGAAGGTGAAGCCGTTGCGATCCATCATCGACGCCACGTCGCCACAGACCTGACCGCCCCAAACCCAAACCCAAACCCAAATCCAGCGCGAGCGAAGCGTCGCGCGGAGCCACGATGGAGCGAAGCGCCCGAAATTCGCCTGCGCCACGCGTCTACGATGCTGCGTGCCGAGCGCGCCCCCCGTCCTCCCGCGGAGCGCCCCGAACACCGGTGGGAGCAGCGGCCAGCGCAGTCCCGGCAAATCGAACTGACGGACGGACAGCGCCGCGCGGTCGCACTGGAGCTCCTGAGCGGCTCACTGATGGACCGCGTGACCGAGGATGTCATGCGCCGCATCGAAAAGCGTATGCGCATCGAACGCGAACGTCGGGGCGTGTGAGGTTGCCATGGCCAAACTCGAAAAAGCCAAGATCACCGTGCTCGATGGTGCGAACAAGGGCCAAGTCTATGAGGTCCTGTTCAACCCGACCGAGTATAGCTTCGACCGCACCAATGCGTTCAAGAGCACGCCGATCCCGGGACTCATCAGTCCGCTAATCCAGTTCGTCAATGGCGAGGCGGACACACTCAGCATGGAGCTCTTCCTCGACGACTACACCGACACGCCGGGCGGCCCCTCCGGAGCTGCGCCGAAGTCCGTGGAAGACCGGGTCAAAGACCTGAGCGGGCTGCTCAACATCGACCGCTCGCTTCACGCGCCGCCGCCCGTGCGGTTCTCTTGGGGACCGCTGGAGTTCACCGGCATCGTCGACAAGATGGGCCGCAAGGTTAGCCTGTTTCAGCCCGACGGCACCCCGGCACGCGTGCGGCTCTCGGTGAGCTTCAAGGAGTACCGGACCATCGAGCAGCAGCTGCAGTCGCCGCGTCGGGAATCGTCTGACAAGAGCAAGCGGCGTGTGATCGTCGGTCAGGACAGCCTGTGGGCGATGGCGGCGCGCGAGTATGGCGACCCGGCGCAATGGCGCTTCATCGCCACCCAGAACGACCTCGACGACCCGCGCGAGGTCCGGCCGGCCCAATGGCTCATTCTCCCGCCCCTGGAGATCGACAGTGGACCTCTCTGAGTTCTCCAGCCAGAACGGCGGGCTCTACGTTCCGGCGTGCACAGTCGCCGTGGCGCGGCAAGATCTTTTGCGCGACGAGCTGATTGCCGTCAGCCAGGTCGAAGTGGACCTGGTGCTGCAGGCTGCGGCCCGTTTTACGTTCACGGTCGTTAATGCCTACAGCATCGAAGACCACGATTTCGTCTCGGGCCGCGGTCGCAACGTGTTCGACATCCTGAAGTTCGGCGCTCCGGTCACCATCCGCATGGGCTACGGCGACAACGCGCGACTGCCGACGGTGGTGACCGGCACTATCACCGAGATCAGCACGAGCTTTCCAGAGAGCGGATATCCCGAACTGGTCGTGGCGGGTTACGACCGCGCCTTTCCGCTGACGGTGGGAAAGAATTCCCGCACCTGGACCAAGGCGAGCGACAGCGACGCGGTGTCCGAGATCGCACGCTTTCACAATCTGCAGATCGACCTTCAGACCACCAAGGAAAAACACGCGCAGATCGAGCAGAACCAGGAGACTGACCTGGAGTTCATCAAGAAGCTTGCAGATCGCAACCACTTCGAATTCTATGTGCGCGAAGACACGCTGCGCTTCGGCAAACCTAAGGACAAGGGTTCGGGCTTGGTACGCATGCGCTGGGGCGAAGGTTTGCTGAGCTTCAAGCCGGAGGCCAATCTGGCGGGTCAGGTCAGTTCGGTGGAGGTGTATGGCTGGGACTCGAAGAACAAGCAGACCTTCAAGGGCGTGGCGACGGCCGGCGACGAATCGGGCCGCGAGCCTCGCGCATCCAGCGCGGGCGATCTGCTCAAGCGGCCGGGCTACCAGTCGCCGGTCCTGCGCCTGCGTCAGCCGGTGTTCTCACAGGCGGAAGCCGACAGCCGCGCACGGGCAGCGCTCAACGAGCGCGCCAAGCAGTTCCTGACAGGCGACGGCGAATGCATTGGCATCCCGGAGCTTCGGCCGGATGAAAGCGTCACGCTGGAAAACCTCGGCCCGCATTTCTCCAAAGTCTATTACGTGCACGAGGCCACGCACAAATTCGATACCGGCGGCTATCGCACCCGCTTCAAAGTCAAGGAGACGACGTTATGAGCATGCATGCGGTTGCACACGCGGAGACCGACCACGAGGCGGGCGGCTACGTCAAGGGCGCAGCGCTTGCGCTCGTCACGCAAAACAAGGACCCCGACGGTCTGGGACGCGTCAAAGTGCGCTATCCCTGGCACAGCCAGTCAGCCGAAAGCTATTGGGCACGCCTCGCAACACCCATGGCCGGAAGAGGCCGCGGCCTGGTCCTTTTGCCCGAGGTGGGCGACGAGGTGCTGGTCATCTTCGAGCGTGAGGATCTGCGGTTTCCCTACGTGCTGGGCGGCTTGTGGAATGGAAAGGAGCAACCGCCGGAAAAGAATGCCGACGGAAAGAACAACATCCGGCTCCTGAAGACGCGGGAGGGCCACATGCTGCTCTTTGACGACGGCTCGCCTGGCCGCATCGAATTGAAGCTCAAGGACGGCAAGAAGCTGCACATCGACGACAACAAGATCGAGATCACCGACGGCAGCGGCAACAGTATCAGCATTGACAGCAAGGGCGGTGGGATCACGGTGCAGTCGACGACCAGCCTCACTTTGAAGTCGCCGAAGATCTCGGTGGAGTCCGGCGGCGACATCTCCCTGACGGGCGGCACCGTGACGATTCAGGGCACGCCCATCAAACTCAATTGAGCCAGCCATGGGACAAGCCGCCGCGCGCATGGGGGACTTGACGAGTCACGGGACGCCACTCGGCCCCGGACTGGGCTGCCCCACGGTTCTTATCGGCGGGCAGCCGGCATGGCGCGTCGGTGTGGATGTGCACATCTGCCCCTTGTCCGACGTTCTGAAACCGCACGTCGGCGGCCCTGTCGCGGTGGGAAGCGCGACGGTGTTCATTGGCGGCGCACCGGCGGCGCGTCAGGGCGATCTGGTGGTCGAGGCCGGAGCTCCGAACGCCATCGCCACAGGCCTTGCCACGGTCCTTATCGGATAGGCGGCAATCATGGATGAAAAAAAGGAATTCCTCGGGCGCGGCTGGGCCTATCCACCGTCTCTGGATCCGCTCACCGGCGCGGTCGAGTTCGCCGAATTCGAGGACGACGTACGCCAGGCTGTCTTCATCATCCTCGGGACGGCGCCGGGCGAACGCCTGATGCGGCCGGACTTCGGCTGCGGCATCTACGACATGGTTTTCGAGGTCATCGACGCGTCCACGCTCACCCGCGTCGTCAACCTCGTCACCGAGGCGCTGATGCGCTACGAGCCGCGCATTTCACTCACCGGCGTCGATGTCGATCCGCTGTTCGCCTCCGAGGGTCGCCTTGAGGTCACGGTGAAATATCTGGTTCGCAGTACAAACCAGGTTGGCAACCTGGTGTTTCCGTTCTATTTCGGCGAAGGCGGACGACCGTGACACGCCCTGATCCTCCCATTGATGCGCGCCGGACTGAGGCCTGGTATCAGGAACTCCGGACGCGGGCGGGCGCCTGGCTTCCGGAATGGCAGCCGAACCGCATCGCGTCCGACTTCGGCGACGCGCTCCTGCGCATTGCCGCGCGTTTCGATTCGGAGGTCACGCAGCGCCTCGACCGCGTATCGACAAAGGCGGCGCTGGGCTTTCTCGACTGGCTGGCGATTGCTCCGCGTGCCGGCCAGGCTGCGCGCGTGCCGGTGGCGTTCAAGGTAGCCGATGGCGCGGTGGCCACGGTCTTCGCACCCGCGCCGGTACGCCTGCAGGCCTCCACGGACGATGTTCCCGTGATCCTCGAAACCGAAACCGACCTCGACATCGTTCCGTCCTCGATCGCCAGCATGGTCGCCGTCGATCCGGCGACCGACCAGATATATCTTCCGCCGGCCCCGGTATTGAGCCTGGATGGGCCTGCGCTCGCACCCACGGCTTGGACCCTGAAGTCCCCCGCCCAGGGCGGGAGCGGCAAACTGCAACTCTCACCCGCATTGGGGCTGGACGTCGGGACCGTGCTGCGGCTCGGCGATCTCGAATACCAAGTGGCCGGAAGCGCGGTCGGCGATATGGTGCCGATCGAGCCACCGCTAGGCACACCCAACGGTTCGCTGGAAAACGCTGCTGCCGGGACACCCCTAGTGGCCACCGGCGCGGTCTTCGAGACTGTCACCGATTTTGCGCCCTTCGACGGCGCCACGCGCGGCCTGCAGGAACACGCGGTCTACCTGGGTGACGAGAACCTGCTCAACATGGCCTCCGAGGGCACGATCAGCGTGCGCGGCGCGGCCTCCCTGGCAACCATGGAGTGGAGCTATTGGGGCAAGCTGGATCCGAATGATCCGGGCTGGCTGCCACTGAAGTTACTTGGCCTCGAGGGTGAAGATCTGGTGCTGCAGAAGACCACTCACGCGAGCGTCGAAATGCTGGAACTCAACGGTGTGAGCAGCCGCTGGTTGCGCGCGCGACTCGTGCCGAGTGCCGGCAACGCGCCCGCCGATGCGATCGCGCTGTTCAACCTCGGTCTGAAAATCAACGCATCGGCGCAGGCACCCGCGTCGGCGACGGCCGACAGCCCGCAGGTCGTCGGGGTGGCCAACACGACGCCCTTGGTGATGAATCAGCCTTTCTATCCATTCGGCAGGATTCCGCGGCAGTTCGACGCTTTCTATCTCGGCTGTAACGAGGCCTTCTCCAAACCGGGTGCGATCGCGAAAATCAAATTCAACATGTACGGACCCACCCTTGGACCGCTGGCACTGACCGCAAGCGCCGGCGCCGACGCCCTGCTCTATGGTGTCGGGCAGGACGGCGCACTGCATCGCTACCGGCTCAATCCGAACGCATCACCGGGCTTGACCTATCTGGGCCCGGTGCGGCCCAAGCCCGAAACCGCCGCAGCCGGCGGGGCGCCGTTCGCGGCGGCCCAACCAGCGATTGGCCCGGTATTGCAGCAACACGCCGGGTCGGTCAGCGTCTTCGTGGCCGAGACTCATCGCGTCTGGCAATGGACGGAATCGACAGCAGTGACTGCGCCTCCCGGCACCTGGCAGGATCTTGGCATGCCGGCCGACACTGGCACGGCGTCCAGCATCGCGCAACTTGTCCTTCTCGGCAGCATGCCCGACGATTCCACCCTCGTCATTCGCACGCACGACGGCCGACTGCTGGCGCGCAGCGTCGCCGTGCCCGGGCCGTGGCGCCCGCTGGGCGAGCGCGAACTGCACTGGCTGCAACTGGTGCCGATCCGCGACCTGAATTGGTTGGACCAGGAACCGGCGCACGCCGACGAGACCCTCGCTCTCGACACGCGCGGACGGCTGGTTCTGCTCGAGCGCGATCGCAATGGTGAATGGGCGGTGACGGTGACGACGAGAGATAAATGGGTGCAATGGACGCGCAGCATCGCTCCGCTCGCTCTGATCGACGGCAACGCGCTGGTGATCGTCGGTGCAAGCTCCGAAGACGCGCAATCCGAGATGCCCGACGCGCTGTCCGGCTTGCGCTTCGCCCGCTTCGGCGACGGCGGACGGTCCCGGATGAGCGAACCCGAAGTCCTGGGTCCAGTGAACTTCGAAGGCCGGGTAGTCGGCTCGCACATCACGGCCCGGCTGCTATCCGGCCGCGTCGCGGCCACGGGCGATCCCCTCGCCGCATTGCACGTGGTCTTCACGCTGCAAGAAGGCGACGAGGCCAGTAGGTGTCTGGCATGGTGGACGCCCTTCGACTCCGGGTCGAACAATGTCCTGCGTCGCAGCGATCCGCCGGGCGAGGTCGGCACGTTCGGACAGGTGCCGGCATTCTTCGGCAATCGCATTGTGGTTCCGGGCACGCGGCGCGACCTGCTGGTCAATTCGCTGTCTGTGTTCGACCACGCGTTGTTCTCGCCGCATGCGAGGTTGCTGACAGATGGTTTGCTCTCGCGCCACCAGTTCGATCCGAAGGACGTGCTGGCGCTCAACGACACGAGCGCAGAGGCACTCGGCATTGCTGCGGCGCTCGCATCCGGTACGTGGCTGTATCGGCCGGGAATCGCATTGAAAAGCGGTCCGGCGCGTATCCTCCCCAATCCGGCGGCCCTGGCAGCATACCAGGCGGAGCCCACTTCAAAACCAAATGAGCTCCTCCTCGTCGATCCGCCCACCGTGCTCGCCAAGGGAGCGCGACTGCTTCTTTCCTACATCGATGTAGACCTTGTGCAACATTGGGCCGCGTTTGAAGTCAGCAAGGCCGGCGCCGCCCGTGGCGCTTCGAACAAGCGCCGGGTCACGCTCAACGCGAACGTGCCCGAACTGGCGCCCGGTGCAACCTTCAACTGCTTCGTCTATGACGCCGCCGGTTGCCCCGACAGCCGGATCATCGACGTGGCGACGCGCCCGGTGTTCTCGCTAAAGGGCCTGGCGGCCGTGCAGCCGCCGAGCGCGTCATTGACAATCGGAGTCGGCACGCGCATCCATTTTCTCGACGGCCACACTCAGCCCGCCTCCCAGCGCGTGGCGGAAATCGTCTCCATGGCGGGCGAATCACTCGCCGTGCTCGAAGCCGCATGGCAGGTCCATCCCCAACCCACTGCGGCGGACCGACTCGAAATGGCAATCCAGTCCGGTGGCGACCCTTGGGCCACTTACACCGGCGACGTCTCCACCAATCCCGACCTGTCATGGGAATACTGGAACGGCACCGGCTGGTGGGGATTGTCGGATGTCGACGACCGTACCGCCAACCTCAAGCTCGCCGACACCATCGGCTTCACCGTCCCCGACGATCTGATGCCGACCCAGGTCCTCGGGGTGCAAAGCCACTGGATACGTGCCCGCCTAGCGGGCGGCGATTATGGCCGCGAGACCTACAACATTATCACCACACCAATCAGCCCAAAGCCACCTCCGCCAGCGATCTCCGAACGCCAGGAAGTAACCATCAACACCGACGACGTGCGGCCCCCCATCGTGCTCTCGCTGAGCGTCGCCTATCAGCTCAACGATCCGATCGCACCGCGAACGGTCCTGACGTTCGACAGCTTGTCCTGGGGTGACGAAAGCGACGCCAACCTAGCGACGGGCGCGCGCATCGACGCCTTCATGCCTATTGCCGTAAACCTGCAGCACCTTTCCGGTCCACCGCAGTCTGCGACGGCCGCTGCGGCCGGCGCCGGCGCCGGCGCTTCAGAAGGCGATTCCTGCTGCGACCCCGGTTGCGGCTCCGGCGGTGATTGCCGTTGCGGCGGAGCGCCGGCGCAGGCGCAAGCGTCCGCCGCGGCGACGGGCACCGGAACGTCGGCTGCACAAGGCACCGCCGCGCCCGGACGTGCGCTCTATCTGGGCTTTGCCAAGCCGCCGCAAGGTGCCGCGGTGCGACTCCTCTTTCTCGTATCCCAAGAATTCGATTTCGACACCTTTGCGCCATTGACGGCAGAAGTCCTGCGCGAGAACCGCTTCGAGCCCATCGTGATCAGCGACGAAACGCGCGCGCTCGGCGAAAGCGGCGTCGTCACGCTGGTCCTCGACACGCCGCCGACCAGCGCCGAACTGTTCGGAACCGCGGGCTACTGGATCCGCCTGCAGCCGAAAGGCGCCTCCTCGGGGTGGACGCCGTCGCTGCGTCATGTGTTCGTCAATGGCACCTGGGCCACGGCTGCGGAAACCCAGGAGCTCGAGATCGTGGGTTCATCCGACGGCTCACCCAACCAGAGTCTGTTCCTGTCGCGCCCCCCCGTCCTGGCAGGAACCCTGGATCTGTGCGTGCTGGAGCCGCTCGGCGACGAAGAGCTCGCGGCGCTCGACCCGGTAAAGAACCCGGTACGCAGCGACCTTCCGGACATGCCTGGGAACTGGGTGCGCTGGAACGAAGTGGTCGATCCGGGAGACGAGGATGCCGAGGCGCGGGTCTATGTCCTCGACCCCATTTCGGGCGAGATCCGTTTCGGCGACGGCCAGCACGGCATGGTTCCTCCGGTCGGGACGGACGCGGTGGTGGCCTTCAGCTACCGACGCGTCAGCGGCGCCGCCGCCAACGCCATCGCGCCCTTCGCGATGCTGAACCTTGTCACGCCGATCGACGGTGTGGAGAGCGCCATTGCGGCCGATCAGGCCGAAGGCGGCAGCGATCCCGAGTCGGCCGATCGCGTACGCCAGTTCGCACCGGCCCGGCTGCGGCATCGCGATCGCGCTGTCACGCTGCGCGACCTGCAGGACCTCGCGCGTTACGCCTCGGCCGACGTGGCACAGGCACTGGCCCTCTCCGGTCCGCTAGGCGCGCGGGTGATCATCGCGACGCGCGCCGACCCGCCTCTGCCAGGCAACGCCTTGCGCCGGGCCGTGACCGACTACCTTCTCAAACGTGCGAGTCCAGCGTTCGCGCGTCGCGCTGCCGTGCAGGTCAGCGGCCCCACGCTGGTGCGCTTTCGGGTGAGCATCCTGTTGCGCGTGGCCACGCTCGACATCGCCGGTACCGTTGCGGACCGGGTACAAGCGGCAGTCAAGGATCTATTCGATCCCGCCACGGGCGGCTTCGATCAGAACGGCTGGCCGATCGGCGTCGGGCCCAGCGAAGACGACGTGGGCGCGTGTCTGGTCGCGGCCCAGCCGCCGATTCCTTTCGATGAAGTGATCGCGGTGACGTTCACCCTCACGGGTCGCGAAGACGCCGTCAACGCATTGAACGTTCCCGCCGACGGGCTGCCGCTGCTCGAGGCCGGCGGCGTCGACATTCAACTCGAGCCGATGACGGTGCAAACGTGAACCAACTGCTGCCGGATCTCGTCAAGACCGACTTCGATCAGTTGGTCGCGCTGGGGCGCGCGCTGCTGCCGAGGCTCGCACCGACGTGGACCGATCACAATCTGCACGATCCGGGCATCATGCTCATCGAGCTGCTCGCGTGGACCGCCGACGCGCAGATCTACTCGCTGGCGCGCATGCGGCACGACGAGCGCGAGGCATACGCCGCCCTGCTCGGTCTCGCGCCTCGCGGCCCCGCCGGGGCAACGGGTCTGGTGTGGTCCAGCCCGCCCGGCGCCGCACCGTGGGGCGCCGGGACGATCTTGAGCGCGCATGCCGCGGTCACCGCCGGGCAACCCCTGCCGGCATTCCGGCTGACGCGCAGCATCGAATGCACGGCGGCGCGCCTGGTATCGGTCACGACGCAAATGCAGGACGGAACAATGACCGAATACACCGCCATCAATGGCAGGTCTGGCGCGAGCTTTCTGCCGTTCGGCGCACGTGCTTCATCCGGAGATCGCCTGATTCTCGGTTTCAACGGCACGCTGCACGCGCCCAATGCCAACGCGGCGTCCGACGCCTGCCTTGCATTCGGGGTGCGCGTGCCTGGTGGTGTGGACGGTGCCGCGGGCACCGGCCCGCTGGTCGATGGCCCGCCGAGCGCAGTGGCATGGCGGCGCTTCGATGCCTGGCTCGTCGACGGCGTGGTGCGCTATCCGTTGACGGTGGTTGACGACAGCACCGACGGATTCCAGCGTTCCGGCGCCATCCTCCTCGATACCGGCGCCGTGCCAAAAACGCTCGCCGCCAGCTTTACGATCATGTTCGAGTGTCGCGACGGCGGCTTTCCCGGCGCGCCGCGCATCTCGGCCATCCAGCCCAACGTGTTGCCCATCGAGCAGATCGAAGACAAGACGCTGTCCTTTCCCTCCGGCCTCAGCGGCGCGCCCGACCTGACCCTGTCCCTGAACGCGCCGGGACTCATGTTCTCGACCCAGGCGCCGGCGCCGACAGTGACCTTCACTACGCCGCAAGGGGATGAACTCTGGAGTCTCGCGGACGATCTTTCGGAGAGCGGTCCGAACGACAGGGTGTTTGCCTTCGACGCCACGAACAGCAGCTTGCGCTTCGGCAACGGCATCAACGGGCGGCTACCGCCCCCGGGGCTTCCGCTGACCATCAGCTATCGGCCTCGGCGGGCGCAACCGGCAACGCGCCCCCGGGCCTAGCGTGGAGTGTGCTTGGCATCGCCGGGACTTACGGCAAGAATCTGGATCCCACGGCAGGCGGCGTGGATGCCGTCAATTCGGGCGATCTGCAGCGCCTCGCGCGCCAACGCTGCCGCGAGGCCCACGCCGTGGTCACGTCCGCCGACGCCATCGACGCCGCCTTGGCACTGGCTGACCTCGACGTGGTTCGCGCCGAAGTGCTGGCACCGAGCGCCAACCCGACCGCTCCGGCTGACCTGCAAGTAGTCCGCACACTGGTGGTCCTGCGCGATCGCCAGGGTGCCGCGGAATCCGCCGGCGTAGTACCCGAGAGCCCCGCCTGGCTGGCGGAAATCCGCCGACAACTGCTGCCACGCATCCTGCTCGGGGAACGTCTGCGTGTGATCGCGCCCGTCTACACGCCCCTCTCCGTCGTCGCCACGATCGAGGCACGGCGCGACTACGACCCGGCAACGCTTGCGAACACGGCGACTGCCCTTCTAGCGGGGCGTTTCCGGATCGTGACGAATGCTGCGGGCGCCCCCGTGTGGCCCTTAAGCAAGGCTGTCGATACGCGCGACATCCAGGCCCGGCTGCGCGCGCTGCCCGGCGTGGCACGCGTTCGTTCGTGCACGCTCTACGGAGCAAACCGCTCGCCCTGGGCGCAGCCGTCGCCGCTGCCGGCCCGCTGGCTGCCACAGCTTCTCATCGATCAATGTGAAATCACCGTGGTGCGCTCGGCGACGGAGTACCCGTCATGAACACCATTCGCGACCTCCGAACCTACCGCTTCGCCCAGTCCGCACAGTGGGCAAAGGGCGTCCTCGACCGCCTTGAAAATGTCGATGGCCGCTTGCAGCCTTCACCGCACTACGGTCCGGTGACGCGCGAGATTTCCGATCCACACGGCGTCTGCCTGCTCTGGTTTCGCGGCATCACCCTCACCTGGCTGACCGGCGACGGCTGGATCGAATGGATCGACGATTGCGAGGATCGACAGTGTCGCATCGAGGCGCCGCAAGCGGTGCGCGAGGCCACCCGCGTGATCGCCGGCCGCCGCTGGTTGTGGGCCATCGCGGCGGATCAAGCCACGATCTCGCGTCTTGACGCCGGGACGTTCGACGACGCACCGACGGTGTCTTTCGCAGACGGCCTGGTGCGCGATGCCGCCGACGATGGACATGACGGCTTGTGGGTGCTGCTTGGCCGCGCGACGAACACCGATGCGCTGGTTCACGTGCACGCCGACGGGCGCATTGACGCGCCGCTCGCGCTTCCCGCCGCCGCTGCCGGAGCGCTGGGCCTCGCCTACCTCGGCAACGCCCATCACTTCGTGTTGCTGATCGCGACGACCCGCACCCTGGTCTATCTCGACGATGAAAAGGCCAACCTCGTCGGCACGGTGAAGCTCGACGATGCGCTGCCGGGCGTTACGCCGGAACGCATCGCAAGCGACGGTCGCGACCGCGTCGCCTTGATCGGAAGCGCCACGGCCAACACAGCCAAGGTTACCGCCGGCACCTGGGCCCTGTTCGATGCGTTCGGCGCATTGCTCACGTCCGTGTCCAGCGCCGCCCTGGTCGGGCCGGACAGGAACGCGGCGTTCGTCGATATCGCGTTGCGAGCCGCGTCCATCACCGTGGCAACGCCTGCCGGCATCCTGGTGTTCGAACCGGTGTCTTCCAACGGCGGCCAGACACCCTCGGGGCGCTATCTGACACCGGTTCTGTACTCTCCGCCGACCGACGTTTTGCGCGGATGGTTGCGTGCGGACCTGCTCGCCACGCTCCCGAACGGCGCCGCCGTGACGGTGACCACCTTGCACACGGCCGATCCGCGTGCTGTGGCGCAGGTGGGCGCCATTACGGCCGATCCAACCGTGACGCCCGGCGCGCGCATCGATGCCGTTGTCGCGCTGCTCGGCGTCGACGCGAACGCGAGCATCGGCTATCCGCTCATTGCGCCCGACGCCGCCTCGGCCACCGAGAACGCAACGACGCCACAGCACTACGGCTTTCCGCTGTTCGGCGTCGGCGACCCCTGGATCTGGCTCCTGATCGAACTGCACGGCGCGCCTGACGCCCCCCTGCCGGCGCTTGCGGAATTGCGCGTCCTGTATCCCAACGTCTCGCTGCAGCAATACGTGCCGGCCATCTTCCGAGGCGACGCCACGCGCCAGCAGCAGACCATCGCCGACCCCGGCGGAACGCGGCCTGTCGGCGACCCGACCGGCTTCCTTCGCAAATTGCTCGGCGTCCTCGAGACCTCGACGCAGGACCTCGACCAGATCATCGCAACGCTCGGCCGGGTCATACACCCCCGCTACGCGCAAGGTGCCTGGCTGGACTTCATCGCCCAATGGATGGACCTTCCCTGGGACGACGTATTGCCGGAAGCCATCAAGCGCCGCATCGTCACCAACACGGCAACGCTCCTGGGTGCGCGCGGCACGCGGGTCGGTCTCATCGCGCTCCTCGGCGCATTGCTGCCGACAGCCCGAATCCGCGTCCTTGACGCGAATTCCGACATGCGCCTCGCAAGGCTAGTTGGACCGAAGGTCCAGGGCGCCACCTTGCCCGCGATCCTGACGGGCCTGCCTGCCGATACGACCGCCCTGTCCCGGCGCGCCATTCTCGGTGCCGCTCGTCTGCCCTGTCCCGGCGATCCCGATCCGACGGGCCGCTTCCTGGGCGTGCTGCGCATCGACATCGACGCCACGCTGGCGGAGCGACAGGCGCTCCAGCCAATCCTGCCGACCTTGATCGAGGCCATGATCCCGGCCGGCCTGCACATCGTGATCCGCTGGCTGCCCGTATCGCCCGCCTCGGCCGCAGGCACGGACGACATGTCCGTCCGTTTGACCGGGCCGGGTCCGGGCCAGCTCGGCTGCGACGCAGTCCTCGGCAGACTGATCCTTGCGGGTCGCCACGTCAACCGGCTGAGCGAGTCCGGAATTTTGCCGGGCTTCCGGCTCCATTGAAGCATCGTGCGAAGGGAAACGACCATGGACCAGCACACGACTCTCCGCCCAGAGACCGATTGCGTCGACGAATCGGGTCATTGTGGAAAGCGCAACCGGTACTACAAGCACAAGGCCATGACCGCCGGCGATATGGCGCTCGAGCAACGTTACGTGATTGAACGCCGGCGTCTGCTCAGCCGCGCCATTGCGGGCTGGGGCATCGCCTGCGGCTTCGAGCTTTCGCTTCAGCCAGGCACCAGGCCGGACGATCCGGCGCAGCTCGCCTGCGGTCAGGGCCTCGCGCTCGACCGGGCTGGCCGCGAGTTGCTGCGCGTCGATGGCGGCGCAGTGCGGGAATGCGATCTCCTGATTCTTGACAATGGCCTGCGGGAGGCCGCCGAAGCCGCGCGCGAGAAACCTAGCGAAACCGAATATAGGTGTCTTCTGACGATCCGCTACGCAGAGCGGCCAATCGACAAAGTACGCGTCAACGGCGACTGCGGATGTGGAGAGTCGGAATGGAACCACATCTGCGAAACTGTGATCTTCGGTCTCGAGCCGATCTGCGGCGAGGACCCCTGCCCTCCCGGCGAGCCGCCCTGCCGCGAATGTCATTGCCGAACCGGCGAATCTCACCACACGCACGGCCATCACACGAGGCAACATCGCGACCGACCTAGTTGCCTATGCGAGTGGCAGACCGAGTTCACCATCCCGACCGAATACCCCGCCCTCGCGCACTGCGGGGATCTGATGGTGGCGCTCGGTGATCCGGTCGCTCTGGCCTGCGTGACGATCCGCTTCGATCATTGCGGCTGCCCGGTACTCCGCTGCATCGACGACGCGTGCAAACCGCGTCGCTGGATCAAAACCAACGATGTGCTCTACGAGCTCATCCGCGGCTGCGACCTCACCTGTATTGAGCACTTGAGCTGGGGCGACTGGCACCGGCGCGCCGAGCCCGTACCCTGGACGGAATTCCGCGACCAGTTCCCTCGTCCGCCGCGACACGAATACGAAGGCGAAGAGGAGCGTCCGCGTCACTTACGGTCCCATTTCACCATCGAATTTAGCGGCCCCGTGCTCCGCGACACCCTCACCCCGGAGTGCATCGTCTTCACGATCTTCTCACCCGACGAACTAGCGGGAATGCTGCATGCTCGCCGGGTCCGGATTCCCGAGCTCGAACTGCATGCGCGGCATGACGACGATCCCGAGGGAACGACGCGCGCCGTCACGCTGATGTTCGATTCGCGCTGGGTCGACGATCAGGTTTGGGACAGCACTACCGTGTTCCGGCATCCGCATACGCGTGTCGAGATCGAAATTCGCGGCGACTCCATCCTCGACTGTCACGGGCAGGCCGTGGACGGCGAAGCGATCGGCCGACACCCCGCGCCGAGCGGCAACGGATCGCCCGGGGGGACGAACCTGACCACGTTCCGGGTCGAGCCGCGCAGCCATCACGCGCGATGAGTCCAGTCATTAGCAAATCCGTCCTGAATGCATCCCGAGAGGAGTTCCATCATGTCCGCGCCGATCACAAAACTGCCTGCGACCGTTTCCGGAACGGCCTCCCTGATTCGTCCGAGTTTCAGTGCCGGGCTTCTGCTACAGGATGACGATCTGACGCAAATCGTCGCTTACGTCCGTGATATGTCGCGCCGCTTTTTTCGAACGCTCTTCGGATGCGGCGTGATGTGCGGGTTCGAGATCACCTCCACGGTCGAATGCGGCAAGTTGAAGATCGTCGTCGGCCAGGGTCTCGCGCTCGATTGCGAAGGCGACATCATCGAGTTGCGCCAGCCGCAGACCATCGAGATCGATCCCACGTGCGGCCTGCCGATTCCGCCCGAAGTCTGGATCTCGATCTGCCACAAGGAACGCAGTTGCGCCCCGCGTGACGTCCTGTGTTCCGACACCGAGGGCGATACGGCCAGCACCGCGACCCGCATCCGCGAAGGCTATGAAATCCAGCTCCTCGCGGAACGCCCCAAATGCGTGTGCGGCTGCTGCGAGCGCAAGGCTCACGCGGAAGACGAGCCCAAACCGGAAGACGCATCCGCGAATGCCGAAGATGAGCGCGAAGGGCAACGTGAAGGCTTCCTGGCCCGTCCGAGGGATCCCTGCTATAGCGAACACTACGCCGGAAAATGCGCCTGCGATTGCGAGTGCGAATGCGTTCTGCTGGCCCGGCTGAGCTACGTCAAGGGCCAAGGCGACGTGGCAAGCGACGTGGCGATCGACTACGACGTGCGACGCTTCGTTCGCCCGGCGCTGATCCGCGACCCGCTCGCTGGCATCTGAGCCGAGCGCCGTCGTTTCGCCCCGCCCGCTTTCCGAATCATGGCATCCGAACGTCTGGTCGCACGCAGAGCCGTCGTGGAGCGCCGCAAGCCGGCCCCGGCGCGGGCCGTGGCGAGCGGCGCGGTGATGACCACCGCGCAACGGCTGCAGCGGCGCGTCGGAAATCTCGGCACCCAGGCGCTTGTTAGCCGCTCGACGGCCGCCGCGCCGGCCATCCAGACCGCCGCGCCCGCAGCCATCCAGCCGCGGCTGCGCGTTTCGTCGCCGAGCGACCCGGCCGAACTCGAGGCAACCGCCACCGGTAAGATGATCGCGCGCATGCCGGATACGCTGGCGGCCGCGGCGCCCCTCGCGCCGTCGTCTTCGGCCACAGTGTATCGTCGCATCGAGACTTCGGCACTGCCGAGCGTACAACGCGTGGCCGTTGACGCTGGACACGCCCCGGCTGGCGTCGAAGCGCAACTGGCCCAGGGTGGATCGACCGGCATGCCCTTGCCGCAACGGGTGCGCGGCTTCATGGAAACCCGCTTTCGCGCCGACTTTGGCGCGGTCCGCATCCATACCGATGCCCACGCCGCCACGCTGAGCGCGAAGCTCAATGCCCAGGCCTTCACCGTCGGGCGAGACGTCTATTTCGCGCGCGGCCAGTTCAACCCCGACACGGCCGATGGCCGCGAGCTCATCGCGCACGAACTCACGCACACCATCCAGCAGGGCGCAGCCACTCAGGAACCGGCGGTCCACCGCAGCGAAGCGCGCGTTGTCCAGACGACCGAGCCGCAGGTGCAGCGGCTCGGCATGGGCGACGCCCTCGACTACTTTGCCGACAAAGCCAACCTGATCCCGGGTTTTCGGATGTTTACGATCGTACTGGGCGTGAACCCGATCAACATGAGCCGCGTGGAGCGCAGCGCGGCCAACATCCTGCGCGCGATCATCGAGTTTATTCCGGGCGGAGCACTCATCACGCAGGCACTGCAGAACTACGGCGTTTTCGACACGGTGGGCGGATGGATCGACGAACAGTTGCGCACGCTCGGACTCGTGGGCGCCTCTATCCGCAAGGCCATCGACGCCTTCATCGGATCGCTCAGCTGGAGCGACATCCTCGATCTTGGCGGCGTGTGGCAACGGGCCAAGGCCATCGTCAGCGACCCGATCGAGCGCATCATCGCGTTCGCGAAGGGGCTTGCTGTCGGCATCCTGAAATTCATCAAGGACGCGATCCTGATGCCGCTCGCCAAACTCGCGGAAGGCACGCGCGGCTGGCCGCTCTTGACGGCGGTCCTCGGCAAGAACCCGATCACCGGCGAGCCCGTGCCGCGCAACGCCGAGACTCTGATCGGTGGCTTCATGAAGCTGATCGGCCAGGAGGATGTGTGGGACAACATGAAGAAGGCCAACGCGATCCCCCGCGCCTGGACCTGGTTCCAGACCACGCTGGGCGAACTGATGGCCTTCGTCGCGCAGATTCCCACGCTCTTTATCAACACCCTGAAGTCGCTGGAGATCGCCGACCTCGTCATTATCACCGGCGCCTTCACAAAGGTGGGTTCGGTGTTCGGCGGCTTTGCGACTCAATTCATTACATGGGCCGGCAACGCCGTCTGGACGCTTTTGCAGATCATTTTCGAGGTCGTAGCGCCAGGCGCCATCCCCTACTTGAAAAAGGCCGCCGGCGCCCTCAAGACCATCCTGAAGAACCCGATACCCTTCGTGGGCAACCTCGTGAAGGCCGGAAAACTTGGGTTCCAGAATTTCGCCGACAATATCGGCCAGCACCTGAAGACCAGCATCATTGAATGGCTTACCGGCTCGCTGCCGGGCGTCTATATTCCGCAGAAACTCGAACTCAAAGAGATCCTGAAATTTGTCCTGAGTGTTCTCGGACTGACCTGGCAAAACATCCGCCAGAAGCTCGTCAAGGTAGTGGGCGAGCCGGCCGTCAAGGCAATGGAAACCGGTTTCGACATAGTGGTCACGCTCGTTACTCAAGGTCCGGCCGCCGCGTGGGACAAGATCAAAGAGCAGCTCGGAAACCTGAAAGATATGGTGATCGGCGGGATTACCGACTTTATCGTCGAGACCATCGTCAAGAAAGCGGTGATGAAGGTCGTCAGCCTTCTCATCCCCGGCGGCGCATTCGTCCAGGCCATCATCAGCATCTACGACACCATCGTGGTTTTCATCGATAAGCTGGCCAAAATCATTCAGGTTGCGAAGGCGTTTCTCGATTCGATCATGGAGATCGCGAGCGGCGCGATTGGCAATGCGGCCAAGAAGGTCGAGAGCTCCCTTGCCGGACTGCTCACTCTGGCGATCAGCTTCCTTGCTGGTTTCATTGGCTTGGGCAAGGTCGCTGACAAGGTCATGAATCTGCTCAACACCAAGGTCCGCGCGCCGATCGACAAGGCGCTGGATTTCGTCATCGACTGGATCGTGAAGACGGCGAAGAAGTTGTTTGCGAAAGTGTTTGGGAAGAAGGACGGCAAGGCGGACGACAAAGCGAGCACAGAGGTAAAGGCGAAAGTGAGGGTCGAACTGTCTGGCAAGAAGCTCAAGAATGCCGACGAAGAAAAGTCATTGATTGCGTCGATCTTCGCCCGCTATCAGCCGCAAGGACTAAAGGGTATCAACTTTACACCGAGCGCTCAGGCACCGGGCTTGATCGATGTCATCGTCAGCGCCAGCCTGGCTGAAAAAGTGGCTCAACTGGATCTCGGGAAGCCAAAAGAACTGAAGCAGCTGGCGCAAATAGCCGGAAAGATGAGCGTGTTCGCAGGACGAACCACGATTTACGTCTTTTACGATCGGGATCACAAGGCGTTCAAGACCATTACACAAAAAAGGGATGAGGCGGGGCACGCGGAAAGATTCCTGCGGCGGGAATTTCCGGATCTTATGGATCGCATCCGCCGGCAGCGTCCAAAGTTGCTTACCCCAATGGATGCCCCCGTTCCTATTCGCCTGGACATCAATCGCACGCCCTGTGATGGCTGCGCAAACTCCCATATACAGGCAATCATCCAGGATGCAGCCAGCAAGTACACCGATATACCAATCGCACTAAGCATTAACTCGGCTTCTGTATCCAGCGGCGCTCAAATCACCACCGAAAAAGGCCTCATGTCGCTCCTCGAAAAAGGCGTCGAGTTGACCGCGTCGACAGTGTGGAGCGAGATTAAGAAGCAAATGCTCGCAAATGGAATCAAGCAGTTGGAGTACGGCCAAAAAACCTTCGACATCGATGAGGTCAATCGATTCGTCGCCGAAGCGAAAGACGTTCAGGAGCTCATCGACAAGGCGGTCGCCGAACTCAACAAGAGCAAGCCCACGGCGCTCGTGCAGGGTACGGGCGCTTCATGACGGCCCTATCGGGGTGATCGTCCTTTTCCTGCAGTTTGATACGGTTAGCCCGCGAACCCTTTATCAGCGCGGTTTGCGGCTGATCGCCTGGCCTCATTGCGGTCACCTGGGCCATCCAACGACACCAACAAGAGGTCAGCCAGGATCTGGTCCGGCGTGCGGCCAAAAAGGCCCAGTCGACGCACACGCGTTCGGCCGCGGACGATAGGCAGCAGGCGCTCAAGGCCAAAGCCGTTCTACGAGACAAGAGCAAGTCGACGCAGCAACGAGTGGATGAAGCCCTGGAGCATCTGGCCGTCGTCACCGACGCGGCGCATTCGAGCTTTGCGTCGCACGTGCGCGCGGCGTTGACCGGCGACCATCAGCGGGTTCACGCCCTGCTGTCTGGCCTGGAAGACCTGGAGTTCGGCGGCAAGGAGGACGATCCCGGCTTTGCGAACCTGGCTATTTTTGCCCATCCCCCGAAAACTGAACGGTCGCATTGAAGATTCGCCGTTGCTCGAAGCCGTCGCCTTTCTGCAGGAGTGCCTACGCAGCGGCACGCCACTTCGACAGCTCAGTCCATCCTCTTTTCCGACGGCGTTCATCCCGAAGACGCTCAAGCCCCATCTCTATCACCCCGGACCGGGGGAGC
Organism: Paraburkholderia sp. SIMBA_054; assembly: GCF_046534875.1. Classification (NCBI taxonomy): domain Bacteria; kingdom Pseudomonadati; phylum Pseudomonadota; class Betaproteobacteria; order Burkholderiales; family Burkholderiaceae; genus Paraburkholderia; species Paraburkholderia sp. SIMBA_054. The sequence continues at coordinate 43,539 of NZ_JAWRXV010000029.1, forward strand.
CGAAGCGGCTTGATGTGGATCGCTTCGAGTTTCTCGTTTACCGGCTGGTACGCAACGCACTCGAGGCAGGCGACGTCTTCTGTCACGACAGCAACGAGTTTCGCCGTTTCGAAGACGACCTGATAAGCGATGCGCGCTGGCAGCACAAGGACGCCATTCTCACGGAGCTCAAACTGCCAGTCTTGTTCGCGCACATCGAACAAACGCTTGCTGGGCTGCACGATGAAATCGAATGCCTCCTCGAGCGCGTGAACCACCACATCGACGAAGGTGACGATCCCCGCATCAAGGTGCGGCACCGGGGCGGTAAGCCGCACCTGAACTTGCTCTATCCGGAGCCCGACGAAAACGTCAATCACGCCTTCTACGGGCAGACTCCCAGCATCGACATTGCGCGGCTGCTCTGGTTTGTCGCCAGTCGCACCGGATTTCTCAAGGCATTCACGCATGTGCTTGACCGGTATGTCAAGCACGAGGCCGATCCACGCGAACTCCTCGCATGCATCATCGCGATGGGCACCAACATGGGTCTGCGCAAGATGGCCGAAATCTCGGGGCTAGGTTATGCCTCGCTTGTGAGCTGCGCGCGCAACTATCTTCGCATCGAAACAGCACACTCGGCCAATGACGCGATCAGCAACGCGACTGCGGAGCTGTCAGCCTTTCACCTCTTCAACATCGGCGACCAGATTCATTCAAGCAGTGACGGCCAGCGCTTCGAAACCCAGTTCGACACCTTCCAGGCACGCCATTCGCCCAAGTACTTCGGCCTCGACAAAGGTATCAGCGCCAACACCGCCGTAGCCAACACGTACCGTTCAACCTGACCGTCTTCGGCGCTCACGAACACGAGAGCCATTACGTGTTCGATCTCCTCTACAACAACACCTCCGACATCCGCCCGCAGCTGCATTCCACCGACACGCACGGCACCAACCAGGTGAACTACTGGACCCTGTATGCATTCGGCTATCAGTTCGCGCCGCGTTATCGCGACTTCCACAGGAAACTCGCCGGCCTCGTTGGCCGTCATGCACCGGGTCACTACGGCAAGTGGCTCGTCAAACCCTCGCGCAAATCCAATGACGAGCTGATCATCCGTGAATGGCCCGCCGTCCAGCGGATCATGGCCTCGCTCGGGCAGAAGCAGGTCTCGCAGGCCACCATAGTGCGCAAGCTCTCGAGCTACAACCGTCAGAACCAGGCGAAAAAGGCGCTGTGGGAACTCGATAACCTCTGCCGTACACGCCACATCCTGCAGTTCATCAACGATGTCGGCCTGCGCCAGTCGATACAGAAGGCGCTCAACCGTGGCGAGGCGTACCACCGGCTGCGCCGCGCGGTCGCCTTCGTCAACGGCGGCAAGCTGCGCGTGCACACCGAGGCCGAGCAGCAATTGTGGAACGAGTGCGCGCGCCTGATCGCCAATGCCATCATTCATTACAACACGGCCTTACTCTCGCGCGTTCACGAGCAGAAGCGCGCAATGGCCGACGAGGCCGCGATGACATTTATCGCCGGGATGTCGCCGGTCGCGTGGCGGCACGTCAACCTGTTCGGTGCCATGGATTTCGGTGCCGCGACCACGCCTGTCGACATCGACGCGCTCGCTTTCCGTTATGCCGATCCCGAGTACTGGGCCCGCATGTTGCGAGCGGCAGCCGAAGAAAGCGACGAGGAAGGCTGAAATCCAGCCATCAGGATCACCAATGCGCCATCCCACTGTACTTGGAAACCTTATCCGACGGGGCGTGTGGAGGATTTTCAGATTTCGGGGGATGGGCAGAAATAGCCTAAATGAATAAGGTATGTCCAACGCTCCTGTTGGTCGTATGTTCCTCCAATGAGGCCTTTGCCCGCGGCGGCCACTCTTACTGTGGACGTGGATGCCATCCATTGGGGCCCAGCGTTGGCATTGGCATGGTGGCCGTGTGGTTCGCCGGTTACAGGGCAATCGTACGATTCAATCGCTGGCGCCGAGATAGCAGGCTGAGGGCCGGTAGCGACAAATAAAAAACCGCCCGAAGGCGGTATTCATTAGACGTCAAGAGCCTGATGGCGGGAAGTCCGAATCATACTGCTCGAAGGCCGCCCTCATTCGCGTACGATGCTCAGGATTGTCGAGAGCTTTTACGATTTCTCGCGCCAATAGATGAAGGGTGGAAGTCGGCATGACAAGGGTTACCGATGGGATCACCTGTGTATTCGAACCATCCTGCAAACCAAGAGTGAGCCGCGAAACAAACGCACCAATACCCAACTGGGTCATGGCATCGAAATACATAATTGGGGTTTGCTGCGCCTGATTGTTCTCACTCGGCGCTGTGTGGCGCGGTACCGAAGAGTTTGGCTTCAACTTCGTAGGGCGTTGCATAAAGTGCCTCTGGACTAAGGTCCTCGCTTTCAACAGCGAGTTGTGAGTACGGTACGAAGCGCACAGACAGGGCGCAATCGAATGCATGCGCGATCTTTACCAGCGTATCGATCGAGTGCTTTCCGTATTCAGGGTCTTCAAATCGATGAATCCCCGTCTGGGTCGTACCGATCGATTCGCCCAGTTGTTTCTGGGTCAAATGACGACCCTCTCTGTTCGCTCGTATCTGCCAGGCGAGACCTTCCTCAATGGAGGCGCTCATATATGCCTCGCGGAACTCCCGCTCCGCCCATTCCGGGCGCGCTTGAAGCGCCTGTTTTGGGGTCTTTTCGTGCGGAGTCAGTTCCGGCTTGGTTTCCAGCAGAACCAAAGCATACGCGGGCACGGTTGGCGAAGTCATCGTCACATACTGACTTCCTGTTTGCGCCTTCCGTTCGATAATTGTTTGGATAGTAGACATCGTCTTTCTCGTAACCCGTAAGTGTCATCACAAAAGCAGCTTTCGCGTCGTGGAAATGACCAAAGACGCGGTGCTGCATTCGAGTTTCGTCCGTGAATCGTATCACATATATGTGATCGCCCACATTACTCGCGGGTTGGGGTTTGCTCCAGTTCTGCCGAGGCTGATCTCGCAACTGATCGCGGGAGCGAGAAAATCTGCCTCTGGCATGCGCGGAAAGCTTTTTGTGCCAATCGTCGATGACATCGTCTCCCCTATGATCGTTGAAACAATACCAATTCCAAGGCGGCCCTTTTACCTCTGGGGTCGGCGCTGGGGTGTCAGCGGTGTACGACGGCTTTTTCAGCCGTTTTTGATTATTTCGTTTGCTCATGCACGGATCTATGCCCCGCTTCAAGTATCTTTGACCGCCTCGCAGTCGCCAGCGCGAAATACTACCTTGATTTACATGTTTGAGTTGACAGCCTCTCAACCACCCATCAGAGTCGCGCGGCAATCTGCTCGGAAGTCTCCCGGTAGTAGTGCTCCTGCAACAGCCGCAGATCCTTGTGGCCGCTGATCTTCGCGAGCGTCATTACGTCGACCTTGCGCGACAGTCTGGTCAGCGCCTCACCGCGACTGTCGTGGAAATGCAGATCTTCGATACACAGCGCGCCCTTGGCCTTACGGAACAAAGCGTCGAGCGAAGCCGACGTCACCGTGAAGCAGCGCTCATGATCGGCGACCGACCGAAGCAGCCGGGCCGCCGAACGGGTCAGAGGAATCTCCCGCGGCCGCCCGGTCAGGTACTGCACCTTGTGTTTGATCGTGACGACGCGCTTCCGGAGATCCATACTGCCTTTGCCCAGCGCCAATATCTCACCGGCACGCATGGCGGTCCGCAATGCCACCAGAAACGCGAGCGCCACCTCCTGCTGTTTGGTCTCGGGCGCATGGCCAGCCCGATAACCGAGCCATCGGACGATCGGCCGCACTTCCTTCCACGGATCAATCCGACGCGTTCGCGCCACCCCATCTGGGGGCATTCGCAGGCCCTTAAACGGGTTGTGCTCCATCCAGTGCCATTCTTCCCGAGCGATCGTGAACACGTTGCGGATCAGGTTGATCTCGCGATTTACCGACGCCCCAGCGATGGCCTTCGCCTTGGTGCCGTCCGGCCTGATGTAGCCTTTAAGACGGGCGTCCCGCCACTGGGCGACGTGTGGGGTGGCAAATTGCGATAGCGGCATGGCACCCAACTGCGGGAAATCCCGCGGAAATAGCTCAAGCCTTACCTTCTCCCATCGTGCCCCGCCCTTGTTCGGCGAGACCTTTTCGCTGTACTCGTTGATTGCGTCCGCGACGGTTCGCGCCTCCGCCGACTTCCTTTCCTGCTCGACGATCCTGGCTTCGGCCACGCGCTTCTTTTCGACCATCGGGTCGAGGCCAGCACGGAGTTGGTCTCGTCCCCATGCTTAATGACCGACTTGACGATTCGCGAGCGGAAATGACCATTGCCCCCTGGAGAGCGGGCGTTGAGGTCGTGCTCGCTCGAAAGAAGGCTGAGGGTCGGGAGTGTGAATTCACGACGCAGATAGCTGCCGCCCGGCTGCTCGGCGCCGGCACCGTCGGCAGTCCGCCCCATTGCGGACATAGAACGCATCGCGGCTCAATGTCAGCAATGGCCGACGACCCGCCCGTCAGCACGCCTGACGTATACCCTTTGGCCCCTTCTGATCCAGAGGGCCGCAGACAGAAAGCATCCAGGACTCGAGCGGTCCACCTTCAGCTGAATTTTTCGGAGACAGTGGGAGGTAGCGTGGTGTCACCCTTGCGCAATAGGCTGGACGACCAGTGTTGTGGACCGCTTGACGCCTTTCGTCACGCAAATTTCACTATCGCGATCTGAACAGGGCGCGCATTTGACGCGCGACGCAAAACGAGAAGAGCCAAAGCACTCGCGCTCGCATAAGGCAGCGTTTTTGCGGGATTCTGAGTGGACAGGCGCGAGCTTGCCACCCCCGACGGCCCCGCCCACGGGCCGGCCGCGAATGCCTTGGCGACAAGGTGCTCGCGTTCGCATAAGGCAGCGTTGTTTGAGTGAAACCAATCCAGCCGCGAACACCTTGACGAGGTAAGTCTACGAACGACTACCAGATTCAGGACCGATCGCTCAATGCGAAAAAACCCTGCCGCAGCAGGGTTCTGATACTTCACGCCGAGGCCGTGGATGATTACGCCGCCTTCTTGTGCGTCGCGTGGTGACTCACCTTGTGCACGTGCTTCGTCGTCTTGTGTGCCGGCGCCGGCGTCGTAGCCGGAGCGGTGGCTGCCGGTGCGGTCGCCGCAGGTGCGGAAGCCTGGGCGAACGCGACAGTAGCAAACAGCGATGTGATCAAAGCGGCAGCAAGCGTCTTCATTGAAAGTCTCCAGTGGCGGGTAAGGCGACGATTCATTGCGTCGTCCACTGGCATAACGCATCGGGTCGGGTTTCGTTGACGTCAGGGAACAGGCTTCGCGAGCTTGTCCCTCCCGGTACTACCGCGCCTTCAACCTCATCGTTCGCCCGACACGCCTGACTCGCCCAATACGACGACGTCCGCCACGATCTGCTGCCGCGATCGTCATGCATCATCGATGCTGCACTTTCCGTGTCGCCATATAGGCATCAAACAGGCCTTCATGCAGCCGGCTTAACTCCTGACGCAGGCCCACCAGTTCGTGCTGGTTGCCTTCATGCTCCCGGCGCAGGATCTCGCCCAGCAGGGCACACGCACGCGACGCCGACTGGTCGCGCTGCACGCGCGCCCCACGCAGTCTGCCTGCGAGCGCCGGCTTGACCAGCAGCAGCCAGGCCGTATGCGCAAGCCAAGAACGATTCCATGATACTCGCAGGCTGTGTTAAAGAGGCCGCCCACTCGAACACAGCATGAGGATCTGGGCGATGACAGCAAGACGAACCACCATCCGGCAACTGCCGTTGACCGAGGTTGTTGACCGCGACACACCCGGCGCGACGCCGGTCAGCATCACCACGCCCGAGGGCGGCGCCATCTACCACACGGTCCTGCTCGCAGACCCGGGCACCAGCAGGAGGCGCGACTCCCGTCCGCAGTCGATCGCAGGTACCTTCCCACTTTTCCCTGTTGTCCGACTCGCGGACGGCACGCCGTGGGCTGAGGCGAACATCTGGCTCATCGATATGATGGAGTCGAAGTCGTCGCCCAACATGCTGACCTTCGCCAGCATCGCAGACGATCTGGTGGCGTTCCGTCGTTATCTGGATGACGAGGGCATCGACTGGCTGGTGTTCCCCGTGAACAAGCGGCAACGTCCGACCTACCGCTATAGCGCCTCGATCAAGCTGGCCGTGCAGGCAGGCGAACTGTCTCCTAGCGTCGCCAGGCGTCGTATGGGCACTATCGTGCGCTTCTATCGCTGGCTAATGACCGAAGCAGGCTTCAAGCCCGTGAACGCGCCGTGGGTCGAATCTGACCGGTTCATCGAGTTCAAGGACCAGAAGGGCTTCAGCAGCGTGATCGAGGTCAAGACCACCGACCTGTCGATCAGTGGTCGGCGCGCAGAAGACCCGTGGGACGATCACATCCAGGACGGTGGTCGCCTGCGCCCGCTCCCCTCTGCCGAGCAGTCGGCGCTGATTGAATCGTTAGCCGCACTCGGCAACACCGAGATGACGCTCGTTCATCTGTTCGCGCTGTTGACGGGCGCCCGCATCCAGACGGTACTGACCGTGCGCGCGAAACACGTGATGCACAAGCCTGACGGGTTTCACGGCGACGACATCCGTCTCGCCTGCGGGCCAGGTACGGGCATCGACACGAAGGGCGGTGTCAAGGGCGTGTTGCATTTGCCGCGCGGTCTCTACGAGCGGCTGTACATCTATATGCACAGCGATCGTGCGCGCAAGCGTCGCCAACTGGCAGACGGCGGCGATCACTTCGACCAGCCGCTCTTTCTGAGCCATCGCGGTGCGCCGCTCTACGAGGACCGCGCGTCGCGCGCCCCGGTCAGCACTGGCCCGCACGTACGCCGTCACCTCAAGACGGGGCAGGCCGTACGCCAGTTCATCAGGGACGAACTGTTGCCCATGATGCGCGTACAACTCGGCAACCCCAGGTACGAGTTCAGCTTCCACGACCTGCGCGCGACCTACGGGCTGAACATGGTCGACACGATGACAGCGAATGAGACTAAGTACACCCGGGCACTCGATCAGTTGCGGCAGTTGATGTGGCACGCCCGGCCGTCCACGACCGAGATTTACCTCGGCTACCGCGAGAACCGCAAGCTCTTCGACGCTGTGCAGGACGGCTGGGGCACGCACCTGTCGGCACTGGTCACGCGCGCCCTCGACACTGCGGTGGCAGCATGAGCCGCCTTTATGAGGAAGTGTGCATGCCGCTCGCGGAGGGCACAACGCTGCTGCACCCCGAACGCGCGTTGCTCAAGTGGGAAGGCCTTGCCAGCAGTTCCGATATCGGGCGGATCTGCTACCTGACGCGTGACACGTCGAGCCGGCAGCGCACGCGACGCACTTTCGACCAAACAAGCTTCAGCAGCGAACGGGCCAAGGTCGTACGCCTGCTGGTGGCGCAGCTTTCCGGGCGTATGACCCTTGGCGCGATGCGTCCGAAGACGGTCTACGGTGCTCTGCGCGTCGTGCTTGACTTCGTCAACTGGGCCGACAGGCTGGGCTTGCATCAGGTGCTCTGTGACGAGAAGGCTACCGCGGACGCGGTTCATCGCTACTTCCGTGAGAAGCGCGAACAGGTCTCATTGGGCAGCCTGCACCGCAATTCCGTCGCCCGCTATCAGCGCAATCTGCTGTCGATGCTACGTGAGCTCTTCAGAGACGACGACTTCTGTACCGATGCGAGGGTGCTGCGCAGCCAAGAGGCTGCTTCTGTGCCAACGGCTGTGCCAGATGCCGAAGCACAAGCCTCCCTGCTCGCATGGGCTGACGCACTCTTCAACAGCATCACCACGCTCGTACTCGATTTCAAGCCGTACCCGTTGCACGTGACCACGGCACGAGGCGAGCATCTTTGCCTTGTTCCGCACCCATTTGGCCGTAATAAAGGCGACGACTCGCGCGGCCTGCTTGGCTGGAATCTGGAGACGGGAGAGCCGCGCACTCGCGAAGAACTCACGACGCGCATGGCTGGGGCAGGAGCTAAAAATCCTCGAACGAGTTCGTGGAGCATCGCCAGGCTAACGGCTAAAAATCTTGCGGCGGCGAACGCGGACGCGCAGTCTCCGATCCGCCGCTCGCACGCTTCGATAGCGGTCTCCTGTTTCGCCGCGCTGTTTCTCGCCGAAACAGGCATCAACCTCGCGCAACTGCTGGCCATGAAGTGGAGCCCGGGGCTCGCCGCGAGCCTGCAGGATGCGTCAGTTGCACGTCAGAAGTTTCGTGAGGTCAAGTACCGTGCAGCCGGGAAGGACGCCACGTTTACCGTCTCGTTGGGTTTCATGCCGAAGCTCAAGACGTATCTGGCGCTGCGCGAGTATCTGGTGCAGGACGCAGACTGCGACGGGTTATTCATCGTAGTCGGGAATCAGGTACAGCTACGACGGCCAATCGGTCTCCCAACCGAATTTCTGGCTCTGCTTTACGCGCGGCTCAACAAGCTCGGGATCGTGCTGCCGCGAATTAACGCACGTCAGTGGCGCGCGGCGAAGCAGGATTGGGCGGTGAGCAACCACGGCCCCATCGTCGCAGCGAAGCTGATGGGGCACTCGCTGGCCACGGCACTGCGTTCATACTCGAACGGCACGGAGGCCGCACACAAGGCAGAGATGGGCGCGTTCCTCGCTTTGGTGGAGAAGACCGTGCTCAAGCCCGGCAACGACCCGGCGGGCAGCATCAGGAGTGCGGTGGGTGTCTGCATCGAGTTCAACAAGCCTGCGCCAATCGCGGCATCGGTCACCGTACAGCCTGATTGCCGCTCGACCGAAGGGTGTCTCTTCTGCGACCAGTACCGCGTACACGCTGACGTCGCCGACATCCGCAAGCTGCTGAGCTGTCGTCACTGCGTCAGGCTCGTGAGCGGACGTGCCGACTCGATTGAGCAGTACGACAGCTCGTTCGGTGCCGTGCTGCGGCGCGTTGACTTCCTGCTGGATGAACTGCGCAAGCGCGACGCTGCGTTGGTCCATCAGATTGCGCAGGACGTTGACATCGAAGGGAATCTGGACGCTTTCTGGTTGGCCAAGCTCAACCAGCTTTTCGAATTGGGAGTGGCATGAACAACACGCTGATTGCGCCGATCGCTGAGCGTCCCGACTGGTATCGGGTAGAGGACGATACGGTCGTCACGCACGATACGGCTGGGAACACTGTTTCGCTGTTTGGTGACGACGCCTGGGACATCCATGCATACATGGTTGGGCCACGCAGCACCCATCTCTATTTCAGGGGTCACTCGCCTGACGGCGCGAGCCGCGCGCTTTCAGAAGCGACTACGCGTCAATGGAAGCAGGTCATGTACTTTCTGATGCACGAAGCGACCGATACGGTACCGGCGTCCGGCACGCTTCGGGCTCGTTCAATGTACCTGAGGGGGTTCATGTTCTTTGCCGCCGCACTTCAGCTTACGCTCTATGAGGGCCTGTCCAACGTCGCCGTTGTTCTGGACTATGCGGCGCAAGCCGGGATGGAGGCGAAGGCCCAACGCCTTCATTCGATTCTGGTGAAGCTTCACCGTCTGGGGGTCGAGACCACAGGGCTGCGCGTACCGCTGGCCCAATTGCATAGGCCTCTGCTTGAACGCTGGGCGCAACACGCTGGATACTCGCAATACCCTGTCATCCCGACGCGGATCTACCAGCACTTCCTGTCGACCTGTCAGCATGACCTCGGCATCGCTGAGGGCGTCGCTGACGTTCTGTCGGACTACCTCGCACGCGGGTACGCTGGCGAGAGTCCTGGCGTCTCTGCGGCACTGGTAAGGGCTGCTGCGCACTTCCGGTGCAAGGACCGCCGTTACGTCGTGTCGTCGCTTGTCGCGTCAATTAGCGCGCTATGTCAGCTTGTCATCGTGTCGTTCACCGGCATGCGCGCGGCGGAAGCGGAGAACCTGCCGTACGACTGCCTGAGCGAGACCCGTCTCGATGGCGTGACGCACTACACCATCGAGGGCGTCACGACCAAGCTGTCGGGCGGGCGTCCCAGGCGCGCATGCTGGGTGACCGGTCCGCTCGCTGCTCGCGCCGTCAGGCTCGCGCAACGGCTGTCGGGCGAGGCGCACCGGGCACACGGCGCGCAAGGCTACGCCGAATCGACGGACGGTTCGCACCTGCTGTTCTGCCGGATGGGTCTGAATCTGAGTTATGGGTACGTGGCAAACCGGGCGGCGAGTAACGTACATGACGATATCGAAGCTTTTCGTGAGCGCGTCTTCCCGACGATCACGGTCGAGGACATCGCTGAGCTGAAGCGTGTCGACATGCACCGCGCCTGGGAAGACGAGCCGAAGTACGCGGCCGGGCAACAGTGGCCGTTCACGCGCCATCAGCTTCGCCGCACGCTCGCGCTGTACGCGCACCGCAGCGGTCTCGTAACGCTGCCGACGCTCAAGCGTCAGTTGCAGCACATCACGCAGGAGATGAGCATGTACTACGCTCGTGGCTCGGCATTCGCGAAAGGCTTCATTGACACCGACAAGACTCACTTCGCGAAGGAATGGGCCGAGGCACAGGGCCTGTCCGAGTACCTTGCGTACGCCGAGCAGGTGCTGTTCTCTGACGAGCGGCTATTCGGCGGGCATGCAGCGTGGACGCAGAGCCGTGCCGTGCAGGCCTCGCCTGTGTCGGTCTACTCGCGCGAGCAGACGATCAGGATGTTCGAGAAGGGCGAGCTGGCGTACCGCGAGACAGTGCTAGGCGGCTGTGCCAGCGTCGAACAGTGCAAGTCGACGCCGCTCGACTGGATGCGTCTGGATTGCCTTGAATCGGACTGCCGTAACCTCGTGGTTGTGCCGTCAAAGCTTCAGCGCGTGATCAAGGCGCAGCAGGCTACGGTCGAGAAGCTGCGCGCCGTCGATGAGGCTAGCGTCGAATACCGTATCGAAGCACAGACGCTGCAACGGCTGCTTGTCGCGCAAGAGAACCTGATCAAACCGGAGACAGCATGAGCGGCGCCATGACCGACTACTACGCCGCCCTTGAACGGCTGAAAAAGCGCAAGAATGCGCGTATCAACAACGACACCGTAGCGATCGAGGCGGGCCGCAAGAAGGGCAGCATCAAGAAGTCGCGCCCGCAGTTCGCTGAACTGATCGAAGCGATCGACGCGGCCAACGCAGTAACCGGGCGCCCGAAGCTCGAACTGACCGAGCGTCTGAACCGCGCGAAGGGCGACGCCAAGGATCTGCAGGCACAGCTTGACGAATCGCTGGCTCGTGAGCTCGCACTGCTGCGGCAGGTGTTCGGCCTGCGCAAAGAACTGGCCGCGCTGCGTGGCGGTAGCGTCCTGCCCTTGCAGCCGCGCTAGATCGAGGCGGACGTCTTCGCTCGAAACGGGCGCTTGGGCTGTTTCGCTTGCGTCGATTTGATGTTCGGGAAGATTCCCGGTACGGCTCACCCCGCGTAATGACGCATCAAATTCGATCGTGGTTCTGTGAGACCGCTGAACGGGTCAAGGGCGGGCGAAGCCCGGCGAAGTGAACCCTTGATGCGCGGTGGTTTGACACGCTCTAGCATGGTTGGACGCCCGGCTTTATCGGGCTTCCAACCATGCGGAACTTGCTGCGAAAGATGGACACTCCGACGGTCGTGCTGTCCACTTTTTCGGCTGATCTGATGGACACCTCGCAGACAGCTGATCCCAGTATTTTCAAGGCTCCGGGCGATGTCCATTGTTTTTCTCTTGCGCGTAACGCCGGGAACCACGCGAAATCGTCGACTTCGCCGCTGCCGGGAAATTCCGCATCGAACCGCCGGCGCAGCGCGTCAAGCGAAGCGTCTCCAAGGACGGGCAATAATGCCGCGAACCGCGCCGGCGCCAGCCACGCCAGCTCCGCGAGTAGCGGCCACGCGGCATCCAGTCCCCCCGTCCGGTAGCGCGCCTCGGTCATCCATGCGAGCGGTGCCGGGATGCGCCACCACGATTCAATGCCCTCGACCGCTTCGATCGCGGCCGGCCAGTCGCCTGCCAGAAGCCATAGCGGTGCGGCATGACTGCCGGCATCGCTGCCGCGAAAGGCCAGGGTCGCGGCCCGCCGGGCAAGCGATCGCCAGCACGGTGCAATCCACGACTGCACCGCCTGCGCGGGGAGCGTCCGTCGGATTGCGGGTAGCACCTCGTCCTCGAGGTGACGGCGGGCGCTGTCCAGCGCTGCGTGATCAACCAAAGGCGCGGTCGATTCACTCTCGAGTTCCCGGACCAGCACGGTCATTGCGGGCAGCACGCCGTCGTCCGGGTAGTCGCCGGCGAGCCGTTCCAATGCCGTGCGTGCCGCCGTCGCATTACGCCGCTGCAGCTGCTCCAGTACGTCATTGCGCAGCATCACGTCGCGGCTGTCGGCGAAGATATCGAGCTGCTGCATGGTCGGCTGCATCGTCATCGCGCCCAGAAAAGTTGCCCTTCGAGACCGGCCAGATTAGCCCACTTCACCGCGCGGCGGAAGCTGCGGCCGTCTTCGTCGACCGACCCGATGATCACGCGCTGGCCGCCCGCTTCGGCGATCACGCGCACGGTCCGCTCGCCGTAGCGCATCAGCGCGCCGATCGGCGGGCAGACCGGGGCGTTGCGCCGGTTCCGCCCTGCTCGCCCGGCTTGTCCCTTCCGCGGGCGACTGCTGTTTTCCATCATGCCTGGCCCCGCTTCTTGCGGCGTGCCGCCGTCTTGCCGGATGGCGTGGAGGCGACCGGGATCTTGCGCGCCGGACCCGGTGTCCGCGCCGGGCGGGTCGCGGCCGGGCGTGCCGCGGCGGACTTCGAGCGGGTCGCCCGCCCTGCGCTGTCCTCTGCGTCGCGCAGGGCCGCCAGCTGTTGCTGCAGCGTCTGATTCGCGACCTGCACGGCGTCGAGCCGCCCCTGCAGCACGCCCGCCTGATGGCGCGCATCGCCGAGCTGCGCCTGCAGCGCCTCGACCGCGCGGCGATGGTCCGCCTCACGCCGGTCGGCCCGCCTCGTGATCTCGTCGATTTCCTTCTGCAGCTTCACGGCCGCACCGCGCTCGCGGTCGATCTCGAGCAGTGCGCGCTTTTCCGCGGCGCGCAGGCGCTCCTCCGCGCGTTCTGCCGTCTCGCGCAGCTTGTCCAGATCCCGCGAGAAGCCGTCGCGCGCCTTCTCCAGCTCGCGGTCGCGCGCCGCCGCCCCGGTCTTCAGCCGGCTGACCTCGGCCTCGAGCGCCTGCCGTGCCGCGTGGCCCTCGGCCTGCGCCTTCTCGAGTTCCCGGACCTCGACCTGTGCGGCGAGCAGCGCCGCGGTGCGCTGCTCGAGCGCCGTCTCCGTGCGGCCCAGCTCGTCCCGCGCGGCCGCGACCCGCAGTTCGGCTTCCGCGCGCTGGCCCTCCACTTCCGCCCGCAGCGCGTCGAGTTCCGCCTGCGCGGCCGCGGTCGCCCGCGTCCACAGCGTCGCGACCAGCTCCCCGGCCGCGGCGCCGAGATCGGCCGGCAGGTCCGGGTGCTCGACGCGCACCCGGCTCTTCTCGCGCAGGTCTGCCCAGAACTCGCCAAGCACCGCCGCGGGCGTGCCCATGCTGCCGCGCTTGACCAGTTGATAGAGCCGGTTCGCGGTCGGCGTCTGGCCGAAGCGGAAGAACAGCAGCGCGCAGACCTCGCGGTACAGCTCGCGCGTGTTCGGGAAGGCGGCCTTCAGCCGCCCGATCTCGGCCGCGAGGCGGGCGTCATCGGACGGCATATCGGGTGGAATGGCGGACGAAACAGCGGACAGGTCACCGGACATGGGCACGGAAGGACGTTGCGATGCGTCAATAATACAACGTAAAACGCACCATATCCAATCATGCAACGCCACTAATTTGACATTAACCCCATAATGTCCAAAAATAAAGGAATAATCGTGCCGCGGCCTGCTGCACCATTTATACAGGGACAGATTGGCTCCAGACGCGCTCCTGCAAACGCTCACCTTTCCCGGAAAAGCTCACCGTCATGGCCACGCTATCGTCAGCCAGCCTGGTGCTGGTGCACCCCGCCCCGCTGGAAAGGCTCGTGATCCCGGCTGCACTCGACGGCCACGCCGGGACCAACCGTGCCACCGGCGGCATCGCGCAGATCGCCGCCGCGAACGATCTCGAGGCGATCCGCGCGTGGCTCGCGCGCTTCGCCGACAAACGGACGACCTTCGACAGCTACCGCAAGGAAGCCGAACGGCTGCTGCTGTGGTCGCTCGTGCAGCTGGGCAAGCCGCTCTCGTCCCTCACCCACGAGGACTGCCTGCGCTACCAGCGCTTCGTCGCCGATCCGCAGCCGGCCGCCACCTGGATCGCCAACGCCGGTGCGGGCGGCGGCCGCAAGCATCCGCGTGGCGACGCCCGCTGGCGGCCGTTTCACGGCCCGCTGTCGCCCGCCAGCGTCCGTCAGGCGATGGTGATCCTGAATGTGCTGTTTTCGTGGCTGGTGCAGGCCGGCTATCTGGCCGGCAACCCGCTCGCGCTCTCGCGCCAGCGCACCCCGAGGGCGGCCCCGCGCATCACCCGCTATCTGGAGCCGGGCCTGTGGCAGGAGGTCAAGGACTTCATTGCGTCGATGCCGCAAGAGACCACCCGGGACCGCGCGCACTATCACCGCGTGCGGTGGCTCTTCACGCTGCTGTATCTGGGCGGCCTGCGCATTGCCGAGGCCGGCGGCAACACGATGGGCCAGTTCTTCGTGCGGCGCGACGCCGACGGGGCGATGCGCTGGTGGCTCACCGTGCATGGCAAGGGGGATAAGGAACGGCTCGTCCCGGCGACGCGCGAGCTGATGACGGAACTGTCGCGCTACCGGCAGCACCTGGGGATGACGGCCCTGCCCTCACCGAACGAGACGACGCCGCTCGTCCTCCACATAGGCGGCTCGGCGGGACGAACCGCAGGCAGCACAACGGAACCGGGCCGGACGAAAACTGAAGGCCCGTCACACCGGCCGCTGACGCGGGCCGCCCTGCACACGATCGTCAAGGGCGTGTTTGCCGGCGCCGCCAGGCGGCTGCGCGAACGTGACGAGGCATTTGTGGCACGCGCCGACCTGCTCGAAAAGGCCTCGGCGCACTGGCTGCGGCATACCGCTGGTTCTCACATGGCCGACCAGCAGGTGGATCTGCGGCTCGTGCGCGACAATCTCGGTCATGCGTCACTGACGACGACGAGCCTGTATCTTCATGTCGATAATGATCGCCGGCATCATGAAACCGACGAGAAACACCGCATCGACTGGTGAACTGACCCGGAACCGGCGTAGCCCACGGGCCCGTAACACGTTGCTCCAGAAACAGTCCAATACCCAGATCGCATGACGTATGCAAGAATTCTCGTGACACGTGCAGGCGTTTTCTCTTCAACTATGGAAAACTGTTGATCTTGAACCTCAGGTACTCGCGAATCGCCGCGGTGTGGGATTCATCCTCGTGAGCCAGAACAGCACGGTCGAATGCGTGATCACGCTCGCGACACTGGAAGCGCATTTCTGGCTCGAACCCCGAGCCAGTGACACCCGGATCCTGAAAACCTTCCGGGGTGGCTACGGCCGCATCCGCGCGATCGCCGAACGCAGGCTGCTCGCCCAACCGGCCACGCGGCTCGAATTGACGCCGGATGATTTCGCGCGTCCCTGAGGCGTTGCCTCATTGATGCAGGTCCTGACTGCGTGATACGCCACAGTGTTGGCCCCAAAAAAAGCCCGCCCTCTCATCGAGACCAAGGGTATCGTCACCCGTCGCGCGAATGCATGTGAGTGGAACGGGGCGAACACGCAATCCGATGCAGTCGCCCCAGGTAGCAGCGGCATGGACGTTAACGGCCCCGCGCATCTCTGTGGCGACGACGACCGATCGCCTCCCAGAGCTTTTTCGCCTGCGCCTGTGCAAACCGCGTGTGCTCATCCCGATGAACCTGGGATTCCCCGTGGGCCGTGTCATCCGGGGCGCCCGTCACTGGACGCCGCCTGAAGATATCCGAGAACTTTCGGGTCATGGCAACCTCCGATACGGCAGTGGTGCCGTATGTATTAGCAGTGTAGG
The DNA here is from genome assembly GCF_046534875.1 of Paraburkholderia sp. SIMBA_054. Taxonomy (NCBI): domain Bacteria; kingdom Pseudomonadati; phylum Pseudomonadota; class Betaproteobacteria; order Burkholderiales; family Burkholderiaceae; genus Paraburkholderia; species Paraburkholderia sp. SIMBA_054. The sequence continues at coordinate 59,561 of NZ_JAWRXV010000029.1, forward strand.
TCGTTCGTCGGGTCCTGCGAGCTCAACGCTCCACCCGCCGGTGCGGCCCCGCACCGCGCCCGATAGAACTGCAGCCGGTCAAAAGCCAACATCCCCGCATCGTCTCCTTCAACCCTCCCGCCGGTTCGCTCCCGTAGCCATCCTGCTGCTGACCACGCGATGAACGCCCAGTCCCCGGCCATCCCACTGGGGCGTGTCGCATTGCCGCCCAGTCGATGCCTGGCGGCAATGCGACCCATGACGATCGGCGCACTTTCAACATGAGGCCGTGATGCAGGGACAACCTGGCTGCTGCAACGCCAGGTTCGCGGGCACATGATCAGCACCCAGCCCTTTCAGAAACTCCCTCAATCCAGAACACGCCTAGCCGGCAGGGTTGCCTGACCGTCTGGACGGTGCGAATTAAACGGGCATTGGCGACACCCTGACGCATACTAAAAGCCCGCATCTGCCCGTATCGTTGAAATGTCAAGCGATGACTGTGGCGGGTCACGAAGCCACGAACCACGACCGGAGGATTCCATGCGCATCACGCTCCATCTCGACACGTTCGACCGCATCGACCCGAATGCCTATGCGATCCTCTGGCTCGACTACGAAACCCACAATTGGTCGCGCGAAGGTCATGCCGGTCTCCCCCTTCCCGAATGGGGAAAACTGCGGGTCGATACCCGCGGCACGCTGGTCTGTGGCCGGCACGATGCGCGACCGCTGTTCGTCCTCGAAGGGCTCGCAATGGACGCACAAACCGGCCCCTTCGAAGGGCAATCAGGTGCAGCGCTCTGGTGCTGCAGTGAACACGAAAGCGGACCACGCGCTACGGGACACTGGCGGGTGCAGTGCGTCGACGGGGACAGCGTGCTTGCCGAACACAGCGTGTTCGCGGAGGACGACGGTCTGAAGCGAACCCACAGGCCGGCAACCGGTACAAGATGCGCGATCTGGGACTCACGGTCGATCTGAACTGTTGGGACCCGCAGCGTTGACGGCGTCCTTGAACGCCTTGCCGGCCGTAAATTTCACGGTCTTTGCCGCCGGAATGGTGATGGCCGCGTCCGTCGACGGGTTACGGCCCGTGCGTTCGGCGCGGGCGCCCGTCGAAAAGGAATCGACGCCGATCATCTGAACGGTATCGCCACGCGTGACGGCCGCCGTCAAGGTCTCGAGGATTGCGTCGATAGGTTCACCGGTGCTGGCCCTGCTTTCACCCGTGCCGGCGGCCACCGCATCAATGAGTTCCTGTTTGTTCATGCAAGAGCCCCTCCGATAAAATGCCCGCGCATCGCGGGACAGCTCACTCACACGATCGCAGTTGTACCGCATCCGGCAACCCGAAAGCTCGAGAAAGACATCGCCGCATTTCCCGCGCCCTGGTATCCCTTCCTTGTACGGACGATCCAGTGTCACTCGTTGCCGGCCGGGGTTTGGCGAAGCCGGGCACGCGTAGATGAATCTCAGACAGTTAGTTGCGCACAATCGCGATGTGAAGCATTGAATATGCAGGACGGCAGCGATATGCTTCGCCCCTACTGGGGTCGTGAAGACAAAGACGTATCAAAGGGAAACGAAACAATGCGACTGCGACGCATCACCGCACGACGTTCCGCCGTGCATGGCAAGGGACTGTTTGCGCTTCGGCCCATCGCCGCAGGCGAGCGGCTCATCGAGTACAAGGGTGAAGTGACCAGCTGGCGGCGGGCAGCGGCACGCCAGCGATCGGAGGCCGGCCATACGTTCGTGTTCGGTCTGTCTGACGGTCGCGTCATCGATGGCAGTCGGGACGGGAACAGCGCCCGCTTCCTGAACCATGCGTGCACACCCAACTGCGAGGCGATCGAGACGGGCGATCGCGTCTTCATCCACGCACTCACCGGCATCAGGCCTGGCGACGAACTTTTCATCGACTACAGTCTTGAGATCGACGGCGAGATGACCGAAGACATTCGCGCTCAGTACGCTTGTCATTGTGGCGATTCCGCCTGTCGTGGATCGATGCTTGGCAGTGAAACGACAGCGAAGTAAATGCGGCGTCCCTCATGCGTACATGGCTGCGTGGCGATAGCTAGCTCGCATGTCGGCAATACCGTTAGCATCGCCCCTGCACATCTCGTAGCGGTCCTCGGTGCCCTTTGCACTTCCAGCTGGTCCCTTGTCGCAGGGCAGATACCGTCGGTTCTCGTCAATTGGCAACGGCCGGTATGGTACGTCGAGCAGCCGCTCGGAAACTTCACTCAATGACAAGACGTCGGCCATAGTAGCCCGCCGGTGCGACCATCGACCAGCGGCGGCTATAGCCAGCTTTGCAGCCGTCAGACCCAGGAACGGTTTGCACGGCAGTTTTGCTGCCGTTGGAAAGGAGCAAGCGACTCTGAGCAGCGAATTGCCGTTACCGATTGCGTGCGCTCACTGTGGGTTTGCGGATTCAATCCGTCCATGCCACATTGGTGTTTATCGACGCATCGGCACGCGGTCTCGTGCGTTCGTGGCAGTCCTTGTGGAGCTTCAGTCCCCGGCTGGGCGTACCATCACGTCGCCGACAACCACTCCTCTCAGCCCCTCCCGTAACGCCGTGACATTTTCAACGCCGTTCAGTTGCTCGAACTCCCGCTGCGCTTCCCGCCAGAGGGGCGCCGCTCTGACGTGCAGGCGCCGTCGTTTTTCGGTAAGCTCAACGAGGCGGCTTCGGCCGTCTGTGGGCGACGGCCTGATCGTGACGAAGCCGTCGCGTTCAAGGAAGCCGACCATCTTTCCCATCGCCGTCCGTTCGATATCGAGCCGTTCGGCAAGGGCGTTGACCGCGGCACTTCCCACCTCGTCCAATGCTGCCAGCGTGAGGAATTGCGTGATGCGCAGGCCCGCCGGCTCGAGATGACTATCGTAGAGGCGGGAAATCTGCCTGCTTGCCTTCCTCACTGCGAAGCAGTTGCATTGATCGATTCCAAGCGGCTGGTCGAACGGCAACATCTGGTTCCACTCCTTACTTCCTTTGATTGCCAGGACGCTACGCGCACGCGCGAAGGTACGGCGATCATTTTCGACAAAAAACTGACGCCGAAGGCGCTGGTGTCAGTGTGATCTGCGCGCCTCGTCTCCAGTTCCGGAATCCAACTCTTGTGATCTGCAGCGTTCAAAGCCCCGCCGGCGGAGTGATGTAGCCGGGTACCTCAGCCGCAAGCGTGCTCTTCAGTATCGCTGTTCCCTCGTCGGCCATAATCTCGCTCTTGCCGGCGGTGAGTGCGTCATAGGTCTGTCGCACCACGTCCTCCGGGCTGGCTTTGGGTACATCAATGCCGTTGGTCAGGTCGGTATCCACGAACCCCACGTGCAGGCCGAGAACCTGAACGCCGCGCGCTTGCAGGTGAAAGCGAAGTTGATTCGTATAACTCCACGCTGCTGCCTTTGATGCAGCATAGGGTGTCAGACAGGGCCGCGGAAGCCAGAGGATGTCGGAAAGCACGTTAATGATCGCCGCATCCGGCCTGGCCGCTAATATCGGCTCGAATGCCTTTGTGACGCGCACTACGCCGTAGTAGTTCGTATCGAACATGCGAGCCGATTGCGCTTCTACGTCATGCGCCAGAGGCCCGTCGATCAGAGCGGCGATGCCCGCGTTGTTAACCAGCAGGGTCGTGTCTGCCGCCAGTTCCGCGGCTGCGGCGATCGACGCCGTGTCCGTAACGTCGATCCTGACAGGCACGATGCCCGGCTCTTCAAAGCCGTTCGTGTTACGCATACCCGCGTATGTCTTCGCCGCCCCGCGCCGGCGTGCCTCTCGTGCAAAAGCCAGACCCAGGCCGCGATTGGCGCCGGTGATAAAGACAGTGGCGTTCTTGACATCCATGACATGTTCCTCTTTTAAAGCTGCGTGCCTCCGGTGAGGCAACATCCGCCGCGGACCGGCGGGCGCGTGGTTCAAAGAAAAAGGCTTTCCGGAAACTGCTTTGAAAGTGTCTCCCGCAGATGAGCGGCGAGAGTCAGCACGGCGCCAAGTGGACTCATCCGGACGCTCACGCGCGGCACCGACCCGTCGGCGTTGCGGTCGACTACAACGGCCGCGCTCAGGTTCTCGCCGTTGGTCAGAACGGCCTCGTACTCGAGAACGAGCCGCGAACCGTCCGTCTGGACAAACGTGGGCGTCTGCAAGGCGTAGAAGGTTCCGACTGCGTCGACGGCCGCGCGGATTTCGTCACGTCCGATGACGGGGCCGCGCAATACCGAGCTGACCAACTCCGCGTCAGCAGTCAGATCGTCCAGAAACGGATGACGCTCATCTTGAGTGGATGACATGTTCAAACCTCGACCCGTTTGAGACCGCGCTCACGCGAATACGGCCCGGTTCTGCGTGACGAACTGCTGGACCGAGAGGGGCGGCTTTCCGGTAATTTTCTCGATGACGTCGTTGGTACCCGAGAAGACGCCGTCGCGGTAGTTCTGAGCGACCTCGACCAGATGCTGCGTGAGGAACGGCGGGAATTTGTAAAGGTTTTCCATCTTGATCTGGAACTCTTCGATGGAAGTCGGCGCGTATTCGATCCGTGCTCCGAGAACCTCGCTCATCGCTTCGGCGATCTCGGTATGGTTCATCTCGACGGGGCCATGGAGTGCGTAGGTCTTGCCCTCGTGGCCTTCGGGGTTAGCCAGGACATGAGCGGTAACCCGCCCCTGATCATCAGCGGCGATGTGTGCGTGACGACCGTCGCCGAAGGGAAATTCAATCTTCCTTCGTGGCCCAGATTTCCTTCGCAAAATGCGGATAGACGAGCCAGTCGGCAAAGAAGGTTGGACGGAGATGTGTAGTGGGAACGCCTGACCAATCAAAGACCCGCTCCGAAATCCAATGATCCTGGGCCGCGTGGCTCTTCGACTCCCGGCGCGCGGAAATCTGCGACATGAGAACCGGGCCGAAATACTTGTGAGCGGTGCAACCGGACGGACCGTAGGTATTGCTATCGACGAATTGCTCAAGATGGGCAGACGCGTGCGGGCATATGTGCGTACAGACGACGATCGGGCAGCCGCCCTGAGGCAGCGCGGAGTCGATATCGCCGTCGGGGACTTCACCGACATCAATGACATCCGCGCAGCCATGGAAGGAATCCGATCGGCCTATTTTCTTCATCCGATCGCGCCGGGAATCATCGGAGCTGCCGCCTATTTCGCGCAGGCCGCGAAGGGAAGCGGGCGTCACGGCGATCGTCACTTCGCTCCGTTTGAATGTAAGAGCATATGCTCTCTTGCGACCAACGCATCTGCTCTTACTGTCAAGATATTTTTGTCCGCGCAGGAGCCGGTACCGCGCACCTGGGAACGTGCTTCCGCCCAGTGTCCGGCGGCTTCCGAATGTGAATCGGCCGTTGGAAAATGATGGCTTTGTGTGCCTTGCGACCGTCAGCTAGTGGCCGGGTCCTGTCCGATACACATCGCATATCCCGAGATTCGCGTGTCGACGGCGGTGTCCGGCAGCACGCGACCCTATGCGGTCCTTCAGAGAGCTTGTCCGAATGTCACAACCTGCGGGAAAAGCGGCCGTTCACCGCTCCCGACTACGCATACGCTTAGGGGCGCATGAGCGACCCATCGTCTAACGTTTGGCGCTATCCCAACGAACGTGTTATGTCCAAAGCGGGGCCGTGGGGAGCCAGCGGCAAAAAATTGTCCCAGGGAATCCAGGCCAGCCAATCACCCGACGCGGGGAGGAATCCAGAAGGCAGGGATCATCTCTTTCCCGCTCCGCCGTGCTCCATCGCCGCAGCCTGGCGATCATGCCCAGTGGCGCTGCGCCAACCTGTATCACATGCCGGAAGCAAGTTGTTTGCAAATTCCATAAAGCACTGTTCCAGAACGGGACCTTAATCGCGATCGGTGTTGTGTCGTTATTTGTAGGTATTCAGCCGATGCGCGCTCAGACCAGTGCGTTTCACGCCGTCTCCTACCCGTCGATCAAGCCTGAAAGGTTCGTAATCCTATGAAACTGTCTTTCGCCCAGAAGCTCTGGCTGCCGCTGATCCTTGGAGTGCTGTGTCTCGCCGGGATATCGATCTATGACGCTTACCACACACGAGAAATGCGGCTGGCTGAGCGCAAGGCCGACCTCAAACACGCGTCGGAGATTGCCCTGAGTGTCGTCAAGACCTTTGGCGATCAAGTCACCGCCGGCTCCATGCCGCTCGCGGAAGCACAGAAGCGGGCCATGGACAGTATCCGGAACATGCGGTACGGCGAAGACGGCTATTTCACGATCCTCAATTCACAGCCGACGGTCCTGATGCACCCCACGAAACCGGAGCTGAATGGCAAGGACGTTGGCAGCTACAGGGATCCGGACGGTGCTTACTTGTTCAGGGACATGGTCGCCGTCACCAAGCGCGACAGCGCCGGCTTTACCGCGTATGCGTTTCCGAAACCGGGAGCGACCGCAGCCTCGCCGAAAATCGCCTATAACGTGACCTATCAGCCGTGGGACTGGATTATCAACACGGCGATCTATGTCGACGACGTCGATGCGGCATTCCGCTCGTCGCTGTACCAGAGCCTCGGGATTCTGGTGGTACTGGCGGCAGCCCTGTCGACCGTCGTCGTGTTGCTCAACCGCGGCATCCTCCGCTCACTGGGCGGCGAGCCGTCCTATGCCGCCGAAATCGCCAACCAGATCGCCAGTAACGATCTGACTGCCGTGGTGAGGACGGCACCGGATGACCGCTCAAGCCTGCTGTTTTCGATGAAGCGCATGCAGGAGCAGCTCACGCAGACGATCGGCACGATCAAGGTTTCGGCCGACTCGATTGCCATCGCCACTCGATCGCGTCCAGCATGGAGCAACTGACTTCGACCGTCACCCAGAATGCCGACAACGCCAGTCAGGCCAACCAGCTCGCCGCGCAGGCCGCCCAGGTGGCGGAACAGGGCGGCACCGTGGTGTCGCGCGTGGTGGAAACCATGGAGGGCATCAACGCCAGTTCGGACAAGATTGCCGACATTGTCGGCATCATCGAGGGCATCGCCTTCCAGACCAATATCTTGGCGCTGAATGCGGCTGTCGAAGCGGCGCGGGCGGGTGAGCAGGGGCGGGGTTTTGCGGTGGTGGCCTCGGAAGTGCGGTCGCTCGCGCAGCGCTCCTCGGCGGCAGCCAAGGAAATCAAGGAGCTGATCCACGATTCCGTGGAGCGGGTCCGGGCAGGCGCCGGCCATGTGCAGGAAGCCGGAACAAAGATGCGCGAGATCACCCACGAAATCAGACGGGTGACCGACATCATGGGTGAAATCACCGCCGCCTCGCAGGAACAGAGCAAGGGCATCGGTCAGATCAACCAGGCCGTCACCCAGATGGACGAAGTCACTCAGCAGAACGCGGCCCTGGTCGAAGAGGCTGCGGCAGCGGCCAGCTCGCTTGAGTTACAGGCAAGCGACCTGAAAGCCGCCGTTTCGATGTTCAGGCTGGACGTATCGCGCGACGCCGGCGCCACGAGGGCTGTCGCGCAGGTGCACACGGCGGCACCGGTCACGCCATCCCTGAAGCGGCCTGCATCGCAGCCTGTTCGGGTGACGCAAACCGACAAGGCTGGCGAATGGGACAGCTTTTAGGCTGCCAGCCATATCACGGTGACTGGCCGGCAGGGCAAACCGCGTCCTTCGGTGCCGACAACGAAGGTTCGCACGCCCCTTTGCCCAACGTTGAAACCAGAGACGACTCCAGTCATGAACGCGAGGAACGCCATGTTGCGACGGATACTTGCGCTGCAAACTGGCAGCTCATTCTGAGCGAATCGGAAAATTGAGCGATATTGAAAATCTGCTGGGTCTGGTAGTCGAGCTGATGGCGGCCAACACAAGGAGAATGAGCGCTCTTGGCGCGCAGGCGATGGTTTGGGGCAAGTTCCATGAGGCAGTCCTGCCGCACCTCACGACGTTGCAGCGCATTGAGGTGACTCGCTCATTCCGGCAGTGCATTGAAGATGCGCTGTCGATGATGGACGATCTGCCCTTGCCCGCCGAATATCACGCCGCACTGCTTGAACTCACCAATGCCATTCTCGCCGCACTGGCTCAGGAACCGGCCAGGCGCCCATAGCCGAATAGGACGACGCGCAAGGTTGATATCCCGCCTTCAGGATGCCCAATCCGCCGTCCCGCAGTCCCTGGAATCCTTGTCTGGAAAGGGCTTGAGGGGATTTTCAGATTTCGGCGGATGGGCAAAAATAGCCGAATAGAGAGATCTCAGATAAGCGTTCGTTGACGGCGAACCACCAGAACGCGTGTTTGCAGATCATGCGTCGAGTTTGCGATGTATCTGAGGTATACGCCCCCGACTGTTCACGCTCCAACGATTTCGAGGACCAGTGCGTCCCGACGCGCAAGGCAGTTCCCTGCCAGCGCTGTAGCGCAGGCGGATAGAGGTCAAATTTTGTAAGAGCTCGTTGCGACCGGTTTGATGGAACCGGTCGGACGGTAGCATGCGTTTTCCTTGTCCTTACGATACGTCACATTTCTTCACGCGGGCGGTTGGCTCGGCGGGTTATTGTGATCTGGGGCGTCGACGCTGCTCTACTTTTGGCTTCGCTACCCCCGGACATATTCATTTGCTTTATGCAACAAGGCCGCGGGACCCGAGCACAGTCGGCGTCGCCACGGCCAGACGACATCATGAAGAAGATCACTTTGAGTTATTTCGTTTTGCTGAGTGCGTTGACATTGCTTTGGCTGCTCGCAGATACGGTGTTTGCCGGCAGACACGGATTCCCAGATTATCGGAATTCAATTGTCTACTTGACCGGCGTTCTCGCGATTGGATGCATGAGTGACGGCATGTTCCTTTCGATCCGCCCCGTGAGCGTGGAGCCGTTTCTCGGCGGACTTGACAAGACGTACCGCTTGCATAAGTGGCTCGGCGTCAGCGCTTTGGTGCTCTCCATGCTCCACTGGCTGTGCGTCAAAGTACCGAAATGGCTCGCCCAAATAGTCTTATTGCGGCGGCCCGTGCATGCGCAAGTAGTGCCAGTCGGCGGAACGATACCCGAGATCTTTAACTTTCTGCACAGCCAGCACCGCTTGGCTGACAATGTGGGGACGTGGGCATTCTACGCATCGGTGGTACTGATCGTGATTGCATTGCTCAAGCGCTTTCCTTATCGACATTTCTTCAAGACCCATCGATTTATGGCCATCGCGTAGCTGGCCTTGGTCTTTCATGGCCTTGTGCTGACGAGTCCGACGTACTGGAGTTCGCCACTCGGCCCGGTAATGGGGTTCTTGCTTTTCGTGGCAACGCTGGCCGCGGCCGTCTCGCTGATGCGCTGCGTCGGACGCAAGCGACGGGCTGTGGGTACAATCGTGGATCTGACCCGCTACCGCGACAATCGGGTATTGGGCGTCACTATCGAGCTTCGAGACCGCTGGTTCGGTCATGATGCAGGGCATTTTGCTTTTGTCACCTTCGATTCCGCGGAGGGACCCCATCCGTTCACGATCTCTTCCTCCTGGCACGGCGATGGCAGGCTGAGCTTTCACATCAAGGGCATCGGCGATTACACGAGCAATTTGTCGCAAGCCCTAAAGGTTGGCGACCTTGTCACTGTTGGGGGGCCCTACGGCCGATTCGATTTCGGGGGTAACAAGCCGCGACAGATTTGGATCGCCGGTGGCATTGGCATAACCCCTTTTGTGGCGCGGATGCAAGCACGGGTGCGCCATCCCGATAAACGCAGTGTCGACTTGTTCTACAGTACCAACGCGCCGGATGGCGAATTCATCGCGAAGGTGAGACAACTCGCCGCAGCCGCAAACGTACATCTACACGTTCTGGTAAGCGGCAGGGATCCCAGGCTGACAACCGGGCGGCTTCGTGAAGCGGTGCCCGAATGGATGTCTGCCGATATATGATTCTGCGGGCCTGATGGTTTCGGTCGGGCGCTGCGGCAAGATCTGGTCGCAAACGGGATGGCAGCTGAGGACTTTCATCGGGAACTGTTCGACATGCGGTGACGGGGTTACTCTTAGATGCCGACTGATCCGCCGAGTCGTTGTCAATCCGTCAGTTTCGAACCGAAAGCTGTCGGATGTCTTCTTCGACATGCTACGGCGGTGATGGTCTCGTGGTGCCGCTCGTAGCATTTCGAAGCACGCGCCGCATATGCTCGTCGCCTGAGGCTGTGACCGGACATGGATGGACAGCCGTAAGCCGAAGTCGACGGGCCGCTACTCATCCTGCAACAGCTAATCCCGGTATTTCTGATCGCAAGGTTCACGGATCGAGCGAGATCAACTGGGCAACCGCTTGCCTCCTGAACGCCGAACGCGGAACGGTTCGATTGCCCGGTGCCCGGCAATTTCTGAATCTGGCCGCGTCTGTCATGTCATCGGCAGCGGCGGTCCAAACGTTAGAAGGGTGACAGTCCCGACCGCGACCGACGAACGTCCGACATCTTTATTACATTCCACCTCAATGTATTTTTCCGCGTGAATACGATCCAAATGCCATTTTCTATCGTTTCCATTGTAAGGATCGGAGCGCTCGCCGCGTCGCTGTGCGGCATGCTGGCCATAACGAATTGCGCGTATGCGGCTGATAGCGTGATCGTGCTCGATTCCGGTGAAGCGCAACTGACGCTGATCGACGAGGCCACGCACAAAATCATCGGCACGGAGCCGACCGGCAAGGAACCACACCATCTGATGATCACGCCTGACGGCCGCTCCCTGATCGTTGCTGATTCGGTGTCGAACAACCTGATGTTCGTCGACCCGCACACCGGTAAGGTGCAGCGCACCGTGGAGGGCATCGAAGATCCGTATCAACTGGGCTTCTCTCCGGATCACAAATGGTTCGTCACGGCTGCGCTGCGCATGAACCGCGTCGACATCTACCGCTATGACGGCACGAATATGGCGCTGGTCAGGCATATCGAACTGGCGAAGACTCCTAGCCACATGACGTTCGCCTCCGACAACCGCACCGTGTTCGTCACGCTGCAGGATTCCGGCGAACTCGCTGCGATCGATCTGCCGACCCAGACAGTGCTTTGGAAAATGCACGTGGGCAATGAACCCGCAGGCCTGTGGATGACTCCCGACGACCACTACCTGCTGGTTGGCATGACCGGCGAAGACGACGTGACCGTGGTGGACTGGCACAAACGGCAGATCGCCAAGAAGATCCACACAGGCCGTGGCGCGCACAACTTCCGCAACCTCGATGATGGCAAGCATGTAGTAGTCTCCAATCGCGTCGACAGCACCATCAGCATCATCGACTACACCACGCTCACCAATGCCGGCGATATCACCGGCCTGATGCCCGGGCCTGACGATATGGAACTAACACCCGACAAGCGCTATCTATGGGTGGGATTCCGCTTCGCGAAGCATGTGGGCATCATCGATCTGACCACCCGCAAGCTGATCGAAACCATTGCGGTGGGCCGCTCGCCGCACGGCATCTTTTTCGACAACCGTGCGCCGGTGGTGTCGCCTAATCCAGACTAGGCGAGGCAGGTCCTCTCAACCTTGCCGTCACATGAGCAAGCACTGGCAGAACTGGTAAAACACGAGGCTTTTGATGTTTCACGAAATCGTCGCACAACTCGACAACATGGTGTCCGCGCTGCAGACGCTGTTATATGTCGACGTCGTGCAGCCGTTCTTCTATCGCTTCGGCCTGATGGGTTACGATGAAGACACCTATGACGCACTGTACTGGGTAATCATCGGCGTGCTGGAAATCGTCGTGATGTATCTCGCGTTACGGCCGCTTGAAGCGCTGCGCCCCATTGAACTGTGGCAGGATCGCAAGGCGCTGCGCGCCGACGTGATCTACACATGGATCATCAAGCTCGGTATCATCAACATTGCGTTCTTTTTCATGCTGCAGCCGCTCTTCGATCACTGGCAGAGTCTGATCTCGATCTACAACATTCCGAACGTCGATATCGACAGCCTCTGGCCGGGCGTGACGGATCAGCCAGTCGTGTCGTTCCTGATCTACCTGGTCGTGCTCGATTTTGCCGGCTACTGGTATCACCGCTGGCAGCATCGTTTCGGCGTGTGGTGGGAACTGCATGCGGTGCATCACAGCCAGCAGCAGATGTCCCTGTGGAACGATGACCGCAACCACTTTCTCGACGACATCATCCAGGCCGCGTTCTTCGCGGCGATCTCGCTGTTTATCGGCGTGCAGCCGAACCAGTTCGTGGTACTGGTGGCGGTCAGCAACTTCATGCAGAGCATTCAGCACGTCAATGCGCGTCTGCCCTACGGCTGGCTGCTCGAGCGCATCATCGTCAGTCCGATTTTTCACCGCCGCCATCACGCGGTGGGCTACGGCCACGAAGGCACGGCTTACGGTTGTAATTTTGGCGTGCTGTTTCCATGGTGGGACATGATGTTCCGCACCGCTTCATGGAACCGCGCCGTCGAGCCGACCGGCATCCGCGACCAGTTGCCCGTGCCGCATGGCTCAGGGCGTTCGTATGGCGACGGATTGATCGCGCAGCAGTGGCTCGCGTTTGGCCGGATTGTGAAGCGTCTGCGCGGGCAAGGAAATTACGCGGGTGGTGCCGTGGAGTGAGTGCTGCTTACGCCGGGGCGAGTGCGCATCGCAGAATGATCTTCGCCATTCTTCTCAACCACAATGAAAATGCAGGCCATTCGACCGAACCAAGGGTGCCGGCGATAGAGAACCACTCGTGAATCGGTAATGTGGGTGTTGTGTTTGCGGCTTGTCTAACCGCAGTCGTCCTCGTTCGTCGCTCGGCTTCGTATTGCCGGTTCAGTTTCTGCAAGACTGGATCAAAAGCTCAGCAGACCAAGGATGCCGGGGCATAACTCGGGACCTGTGGAAGGCGCAAAACCGAGGGAAGGCGGCGGGCATCGGCTCGGCCGCGGCCAAGCGCTTCGCGCAGTTCGGGCTGAGTAATTGCGTTGCGGATCTTGACGCCGATCGCGTCGCGCGCACGGTGGACAAATCGCCGCGGCAAGCCCGAACGGCGCACGCGAGGTCTTTGCGGTTCAAGCCGACGTCAGCGTGGCCGACAACGTTCGCCGCCTGCACGTAGCCGTGCTCGAACGCTTCGGCCGTGCGGGTGTGCTGATGATCAACGCAGGCATTCGGCTAAGGAGCGGGATGTTCGATCCAGCGGCAAACTGGGAACTCGTGCTCGGCGTCAATCTGTGGGGCGTGATCCACGGCACGCAGATTTTCCTGCCGGACATGATCTGGCGCGGCCGCCCAGGGCTCGTCATCAATACGGGCTCGAAGCAAGGTATCACGACGCCGCCGGGCGACCCCGCCTACGACGTTGCCCGTCAAAGCGTAGTCGGTCGATCGAAATTCAGCCCCCGCGACCCGGTGCAACTGCAACGGCAGCTTCCACGTGTAATGGTCGTTCGTGTACGGGCGCCGGATGGCTTGTGCCAGGGCTCATGGATAGCTCGCCTGTCCTCTTGTGCCAGTCATCAATCTCGGTTCGAGCCCGATGCTCAAGCGCACTCACTGCCATCAGGGGGTCGAGCTTGGCCCTTGGGATGACCATCTCGATCTGCATGGGAGGGCCTATGCCCTTATCTACGTCGGTACGTTCAATTGCGGCATGGCATATCCACTGGACGCCAGACTCATCCAGCACAGCATCTGCGGTTACTCGGAAACCACGATGTTCGAAAGACATGGACCCTCCAGACATATAACGAAATGCACTTCCCCGACAAACAGCAGCGAGAATTGCGCGTAAACCTGACATGGAGCGCCGCCCATAAGATTGAAGCGCATAATCCGATTACGCGCCTGACTCTTTGCTCGAACGCATGTCCTCAGGCGACGTGCTTCCGCCCTCGGATTCCAGCGCCAGCCAAACGCGCCGACTCCCTGAAAACCGATTTTTTCTCCCGGGTTTCTCGAGAGCATCTAGGTGGATTTGGGCATCACGGGTGGTTATACATCGCGTTCCAGTCGGCAGTTGAAACGCGGCTGCCGCCAGCCTGCGACGCCCCATTCGATGTACCGCCGTAACTTGTGGCGGCTGGCTGTTCTTGCGCATCTACCTTGGCTTCGGCGGCCTGCAGTTTCGCCGGATAAGTCGCGGCGTCGCCGCCGTCCAGGTGGTAACCAGCGTTTTCAAGCTGGACCAGTTCGGCTTGCACCTGCGCGCGAGTCTTGGGAGCATCGGTCTGCGCATACGAAACGACCGGGACGACGAGCGCGGCGGCCAACAGGCTAGCGATAGCGGCACGGTGAGAAGTTTTCACGCTGGATTCTCCGTCGAGGAAATTGATGAATGCAGCCTACGCGGACCACGCTGTCGTATTGATAGCACGCAGATGAAAGTTAATTTAGTAATTTATGCATGCACTGGGTGCCACGTCTTCCCACAAAGTTTTGACCTGCAGCTACGGAACGAAGCTCAGCAGTTTCTGCTGGTTGCAAGGATGACACTGTCGCCACACGGCAGCGCTGAACTAACATGCTGTCTGGAGACAAATCGGGTCGCCCAGGGGCGAGTTCGTTGGGGGCCTTGAAGACCGTGTACATCATCAGGCAGCACACGAGCACTGCGATGACAGCCAAGGCGGCGGTTCCGAAGAAAAGGCGCTGGTGTGCGTCCTGCACGCGGTCGAAGAAGCCTCCATGCTCGTCAAACACGATAACGAACATGCTGCCAAGCCGGCTAATACAACGACGACTAGTTTACGCTGCGCCGAGGTCCGCGGCTGTCACGAGAATACGAGTAGCCCGCAACGCCCGACCTTTTCTGTCCGCTGCCTCAAGTATCCGCTTCACTCCGCGCTCGAACGCTGAGACAAGCGTTGCGTCGTCGGATTCTCGTCGAAACAGGAAATGTCGCTCCAGCGCGTCGCGAGTCACCGCGCACGCGATGTCGCGACCTTGTGAGATCAGGGTGAACGTCAGCAGCCGTCCCCCGGCAAAAAACCTGGGGCGTCCTTTCATTGCAAGCATCTCATCCTCATCTTTGCATCAGATTGCCGCAGCCCCTGAAAACGGGGGCCGCAGCGCCGCACTCACCGGTTAAGTTCCAGAGCTTGGATCTCGTCACCGTGACCAGCGCTTATCAAGAACAAAAATGCAGCGTGGCGTGTGTAGGAGTTCAAGCAGCGACGTTTCTGTTCTCCAGCCGGGTACTCGGCAACGCAGGAGGGTTCTCGTCGCGCGAAATCACCCGTGAACAGGGTCAAGCGGTTGCCGAGGCGGCGGAGCAGTTCTTGATTCTTTCTGTCGTCTCCTTTCGATGGTGAATGTCCTGAGTTCGGACGGGATGTCCTTCCAACGTATCGCCGCGACCCAAGCTTGCAAAAAGGGAAAGTCCTTCGCTGGTATTTCCGGTTCAACCTGAGCCGGCGCGATATTGAGGAGTTGTTGCTTAAGCGTGGCGTCGTGGTTACGTACGAGACGATCCGCTGCTGGTGCGACAAATTCGGCGCGGGATTCGCCCGGTGCGTGAAGTCGGTGCGGCGGAAGCCGGGCAGCACCTGGCACCTCGACGAGATGTTCGTGACACTGCGCAGCGAGCCGTATCTGTTGTGGCGTGCGGTCGACGAGCATGGCGCCGAGCTCGACGTGCTGGTACAAAAGCGCCGTGCAAGGCCGCCGCCAAGCGCTTCTTCCGGCGGGAGCTGCGATCAGACCCGGTGCCGCGCAAGATCGTTACCCATCAGCTGCGCAGTTATCCGGCGGCGAAGGCAGATATTCCTGAACTCGCTCAGGAAAGCACGTCTTCGTCAAAGCGGCTGCTCGCGTGAACAACCGCGCCGAGAATAGCCACCAGCCAACCCGCAGGCGCGAACGCCAGATGTGCGGCTTTTCGCGACGCGCGCCGCACGCAGGCGTTTCTCTCATGCTTCGGCCCGATATAGATAGTCGGTCCCGCTTTCCATGATACTGGTCACAGCTGGCAGGTAGCTGCCAGCGAAGGCGGGACATGCATCCGTGGGCTACGAATACAACAAGACGAAGTCGGTGGTCTTCACCGAGGAAGGATGACCGGGTCGCAAATGAAGCCCTTTTCGTAGAGGCGATTCAGTACATCCCAGTCGAAGCCCTTCCACGCGCGGTACTTCGTGCAGGGTCAGGTAGAGAAGTGCGAGGGCGACTTCGTCGATTGCGTCGGTATTGATATTCATGACATTCATCCCACGGCCCTCTGAACCCGCACACAAAACCGTTCGAGACTGGCCAGGATCTCGTCGGCCGACTTGCTCCAGATGAACGGCTGGGGATTGGCGTTGTAGACGTCAAGGTGGTGCCGGATTGCATCTTCGAACTGGCGCGTCGAAGCGCCGTCTTCAGCGCGGCCAGCGACGCACGATAGTCGCCCTGCCGGTACAGCACGCTCGCCGTGCGCAGCGCCGCATTCGCGTCGTTCGGATGACGCGCCTCCACCGCGCGGTACGTTGCGAGCGCCTGATCGTCGTGACCCGCGCGCTCGGCAAGCTGGCCGATGCGTTGATCGATCGCATCCGCGTTCGTCGCGCGCGGCAGCGAGCGCAGAAACGCGAGGCCATCGTCGGGACGGCCGAGACGTTCGTACGTTGCCGTCACGTTGTCGATCAGCTTCAGGTCGTTCGGCTTCGCGCGCGCTTCGATGTCTGCCGCGTCGGAGGTACTTTTCGGTAAGCGTGGCGAACCAGCGTTCGACCTGATTGAGCCATGAGCTTCCCCCGAAATTTCGACTTCCAGCGGGTCGTGTGTAAACTCGATCTGAAGGAAGGAAAGAATAATGTTCAAGGTACCAAACCAGGCATATACGGCGGAGTTCAGGGCGGCCGCCGTACAACGGGTCACTCACCGAAGACCCTGGCATCGTCGTACCGTGCCAGTTGCGCGTGCTGGCACTTGTGGCGCAGCTGCGCACCGTGCTGGCTGCGATCGACCTGTTCGACAGGGAAATCGCTGCGGTAGCCTGTACGCTACCTGACTACGCCTTGTTCCAAGGTCTACCGGGCGCCGGCCTTCAGCTGGCGCCGCGCCTGCTCGCTGCCTTCGGCGAGTTGCGTGACCGCTCCCACGGGGCTGGTGAACTGCAGAAGTACTCCGGCATTGCCCCGGTAACCGAGCGCAGCGGCAAGAAGAGCTGGGTGCACTGGCGCTGGCAGTGTCCGAAGTTCCGGCGCCAGACGTTCGTGGAGTGGGCGAGCCAGACGATCGACAGGTCCTTCTGGCCGGCGCCTACTACCCGCAGCAGCGTGCGAGGGGCAGTTCTCATCAGGCAGGCGTGCGGGCCCCGGCGTTCAAGTGGATCCGCATCCTGTACCGCTGCTGGCAGACCAGCACTCCGTACGACGAGACCACCTACCTCAACGCCTTGAGGAAGCGCGGTTCGCCACTGTTGAGGAACCTCGAGCTTCCGGGGTAACCGGTTCCGGTCAGCGGTTATGCAGTTGAATTCCGGGGATCGGTGGGTTGCCTCCCTTCTCCCTTTGCAGTGATGTCGCGAGTTGCCCACGGCGGGGCCGGCGGGTCGCCTGTTACGACCACGACGCTGGCCCGCGATGGGCAATTCGCCAGACGGGCGCATGACGTCGTGTTTGACATACGCCGCTTCTTGAATCAGCGGCGAGCGATACCCCGAGACTACAAGGGCGGCGGTGTGGGCT
The DNA here is from genome assembly GCF_046534875.1 of Paraburkholderia sp. SIMBA_054. Taxonomy (NCBI): domain Bacteria; kingdom Pseudomonadati; phylum Pseudomonadota; class Betaproteobacteria; order Burkholderiales; family Burkholderiaceae; genus Paraburkholderia; species Paraburkholderia sp. SIMBA_054. The sequence continues at coordinate 77,159 of NZ_JAWRXV010000029.1, forward strand.
GAACGACCCTTCGATAACGGAGGAGATCGTTCGGCCGGGCCCTGCTCGCGTGCGTCGAACCGACTGGAGGAGAAGAAACAACTTTCCACTCGAAAACCTTGACGGACCGCCTCCGGGCGTGATCCGGCAGCACTCCGCGATGCCCAGACATCAGATGAACGCGGCACGTCATCGCGCCATACTAAAAGAACGCCTCGCCACACGGCATGACTGGGTTGTCTTAACCGCAGCCGAATGAGTTATCTACTATGGATAACTACTCTTTGGCTAAACACGTAGCCTACGCTCGTCAACTTGACAGTGCCCACCGAATCAAGGCGCGCGGCTAATCGCGCGTCCGGCAATACGCGGGTGGTGACGGTGGAGACGTTGGCGGGAAACTGCGCCCCGCCAGCCCCATCATGAATCCGACGTCACAGGCTCTTCGCGCTATCGCCGCCCGTCACCTCGATTTCAGAGCCCGTGATCATCGCGGCGGCATCCGAGGCGAGATAAACGGCCGCTGGAGAGATGTCTTCGGGCTGCACCCATCCAACGCCAAGCGGCATGGTTGCCGCACGGCGGTCCCACGCTTCCTGCGGCGTCAGCGGGCCGTTCGGCTTGTGATAGCCAGTCTCGGCGATGCTTTCGGTCAATCGCGTGTCGTACAGCGTCAAAGCCGTCGCGACGAGGCCCGGCACGACTGCGTTGACTGTGATGTTGTAGCGGCCAAGTTCGAGTGCCGCCGACTTCATCAACCCAAAGATGCCCCACTTCGACGCAGCATAAGCCGCCGCGTTCCTGGTTCCGTGCCGCCCTTGCATCGACGATACGACGATGATGCGCCCGTAATTACGCGTCACCATCTTGGGCGCGAACGCGCGAATGGTTTTCGCCGTTCCGTTGAGATTGTTATCGATGACGTCGGACCATTCAGCGTCCTGGAGGTCCAGCAGCGGCTTCCAATACTGGATGCCGGCGTTCGCCACGACAATATCGATCTTCCCGTAACGCTGCTCGATGCGATCCGCGGCGGCGCGTAGTGCGTGGATATCGCGAATGTCCGCGCGAATGCCTTCGCTGCGACGGCCATATGCCTTGACCAGGCTAACCGTTTCCTCAAGCTCCTGCGGCGTCGCAGGGACGGCGTTCGAGGCCGTGCTGACAGGGCCGGCGATATCGATAGCGATCACGTCCGCGCCGTTCGCAGCGAATTCCACCGCGATGGCCCGGCCGATGCCGCGCGCCGCGCCTGTGACGACCGCGACGCGGCCTTGCAGCTTCGAGTCGCGGCCGGCGACGATCGGCCCCGCCGTTTTGTTGGCCGGCGGCATGGGCACGGGCAGGCCGTCCATCGTCTGCGGGGCTTCTGATAATTGCTGAGCTTGTGCGATTCCGGCAAACAGGATGCCCGCCGCTGCCGCGCTGCCGCTAACGATCATTCTGCGTCGCGACGTATCAGGAACGCTGCGCTCGTCGTCGGGCTTCTTTTCATCAGTTGTCAATTCAATGCTCCTGGCGGATTGGACGTTTCATCGAGGCGCCTTTTTCAGGGCGGCGCCGCCGGAAGCATGATGCCGTCGCAGAAGGAACGATGGAATGCCTAACTCTAAAAGTATCAATTTCAGAGAAAACGCGAGCTGGGCGAGAACTAATGTTGCGAAGGCAAGTCAGTTCGCGACGGCTGATGACAGCCGTGAGATTGGCAGGTTGACCAAGGGCTCTTGCGGGATACACCCTAGCATGAACTCTCGCTGGCTGATGGGCACATGCAACGTATCTACGATCACTACCGGGACTCGGATGAGAACTTTTTTATAAATTTAAACTTTATCTGCGTGCTCTCACTCTGATAAGGGGTCTTCCGTAAGCTCGTTCATCAACCTGCTCGACAGAGAATACTGCCATGAAGACGTATGCCACCAGGCCTGTCTTCAAAGCGATCGCGCCATTCATCACTGTTCGATCCGAGTCGTCGCTTTTGGCGCACGGCACTTCATGGCCCGCTCATCGAATTGGTCAACGCGCCTTCGTCTTTCACTAGACGAGCGCGGACAGTAAGCGGTCGATCGCCAGATAGGCCGCCGCCGCCCTTTTTGCAACGGGGCCGGGGCGTCCGCCAACTGACTACAGCGCCCGCGAGTGGTCATAGAGCCACCGATCCGTGCACTGAAGCGGTACTGCCTGCCCGACGGCGGCGATCTGTTAGGCTCGGCGCAGGCTGCAGACTGTTTTAACGCCCGCTGCGCGTTCAACGGGCGTGCCCACAGAAAAAGATGAGGCCTCGCGCCATCACATGTATCGGTCTGTTCAGTGGCTGATCATCCACGGGCGCCCACCGCCGCTCGCGCTTTTCAGCCCGTTCGACTTTGTTCCACCGCCCGCGCCTGCGAGTGACAGCTTCGCACCGGAACAGCACCTGCACCCCGGCCGGTGCTGCGCCGGCACCTCACTGGAATGTCGCGGCGCATGCGCTGCTCGCTCGTTGCCCGCGTGTGCCGAACGCTGGGTGCCGGACATCAGCGCGAGCGCCGGCGCGCTGACCATCCGAGACGCGACCGCGCCGCATTCAGGACACTTCCCCGGACGATCGCGCTCGGCGATACTGCGCATGACGGCAAAAGGTCCGCAGCCCTCGCATTGAAAGTCGTAGATTGGCATGACTTGACCCTCGCTTGATGAACGGTTTTCAGGACCCGATGATGTCTGGCGAGATCGGTAGATCGACGCCGCCCTGCACGTGCCTGACCGGGCCGTCCGCGTTAGGACGGATGTCGAAATCGAAGATTTGCGTCGGCAACCACAAGGTCGCGCAGGCGTTCGGAATATCGACGACTCCGCTAATATGCCCCTGCACAGGCGCACACCCGAGGAGCGAATACGCCTGCGCACCGGAATAGCCGAACTTCTTCAGATATTCAATCGCGTTCAGGCAAGCCTGCCTGTACGCAACCTGCACGTCAAGGTAGTGCTGCTTGCCGCTTTCATCGACCGAGATGCCCTCGAAGATCAGATAGTCGTTGTAGGCCGGTGTAATCGGGCTCGGCTTGAACACAGGATTGCGAATGCCGTATTTCTCGACACCGCCCTTGATCAGGTTGACGCGCATGTGCACCCAGCCCGCCATCTCGATCGCACCGCAGAACGTGATTTCGCCGTCGCCCTGGCTGAAATGCAGGTCGCCCACAGACAACCCTGCGCCATCGACGTACACCGGAAAATAGACCTTCGAGCCGCGCGACAGGTCCTTGATGTCGCAATTGCCGCCATGCTCGCGCGGTGGCACCGTCCGCGCGCCGTGGGCGGCCGCCTTCCCCTTCGCGTCACCCGTCAGTTTGCCCATATGTGCGGTCGCCGCAAGCGGCGGATTCGCGAGCGGCGGCACGCGGTCCGGCTCCGTCGCGATCAGTGCAGTTTCGCGCGCGTTCCACGTTTCGAGCATGTTCGGATCGGGCAGACAGCCAATCAGCCCCGGATGAATCAGCCCGGCGAAGTTCACGCCGGGAATGTGGCGCGAACTCGTGTAAAGGCCGTGAAAATCCCAGATCGACTTTTGCGCGTCCGGGAAATGATCGGTGAGGAAGCCGCCACCATTTGACTTAGCGAAGAAGCCGTTGAAGCCCCATTGACTCTCCGGCCGCGCGCCGATGTCGAGCAGATCCACAACGAGCAGATCGCCCGGCTCGGCACCGTGAACGCCCACCGGACCTGACAGGAAGTGTACGATCGACAGGTCGATGTCGCGCACGTCGTCGGCGTTGTCGTTGTTCTTGATGAACCCGCCTGTCCAGTCGTACGTTTCCAGAATGAAGTCGTCACCAGGATTCACCCAGCATGCCATCGGGATATCGGGGTGCCAACGGTTGTGCACATTCTCATTCTCGTAGGCGGACTGATTCAGGTCGACCTTAATGAGGGTATCAGGCATCGCAAATTCTCCTTGGTTCAACAGCAAGTAATCGCGCAGCAGTCTGTCCCGCCACGCCGAACGGAATGATTCCCTGGATGGCGTTCAGACGGACAGGTATTCGCGAATCCGGTCCGTGTCGCCGGCATCGCGCGAGCTCTGGTGCACGAAGCGCCCGCCCTCGATCACGAACAGCCTGTCTGCGACGTCGAGCGCGAAGGTCAACGCCTGCTCCGACACGAGGATAGCGATGTCGCGCGTCCTGCGAATCTCGTTCAGCGCCTTCGCGATGTCTTTGATGACCGACGGCTGAATGCCTTCAGTCGGCTCGTCGAGCAGCAGCACCTTCGGGTTCGTGACCAATGCCCGCGCGATCGCCAGCTGCTGCTGCTGGCCCCCCGAAAGGTTCCCGCCCTTGCGCTTGCGCATGTCATAAAGGACCGGAAAGAGCGCGAAGATTTCGTCGGGCACGCGCGAGCTTTCCGCGTTCTCAAGTCCCGTTTGAATGTTCTCTTCGACGGTTAGTGTCGAAAAAATCTGCCGCCCTTGCGGCACGTAACCGATCCCCTTCGCGACGCGCCGAAAGCTCTCGTCGTTCGATACGTCCACCCCACCCACGCGCACCGTGCCGCGGCCGGACGGCAGCATGCCGATGAGCGCCTTGAACAGCGTGGTTTTGCCCATTCCGTTCCGGCCCATCACAGCGACAGTTTCCTTGCTCGCGACATTAAATCCAATGCCATGCAGCACCTCGCTCTGCCCATAGCTCACCACCAGATCGTCGACTTCCAGCATGTTCCCTCCCCTCAGTGTCCGAGATAGACGTCGATTACGCGGGGATCAGCCTGCACCTGCGCCATCGGTCCCTCGGCCAGAATCTTTCCCTGATGCATTACCGTGACGGTGTGCGCAATGCGCTCGACAAACGCCATGTCGTGTTCAATGACGATCATCGAACGGTTGCGGCAGATGCGGTCGAGCAGTTCAGCCGTGATCTCGCGCTCGCGTGCGCTCATGCCCGCGATCGGCTCATCGAGCATCAGCAGTTCCGGGTCCTGCATCAGCAGCATGCCGATCTCGAGCCACTGCTTCTGCCCGTGCGACAGCAGGCCGGCCTCGAGATCGAGCGTCTGAGCCAGACCGATGTCCTGCGCGACCGCCTGGACGCGATCAGCTACCTCCGAACCCTGTTTGTACGCCAACGCGCCAAACACACTGCGCCCTCGCGGGAACGACACTTCGAGGTTTTGCGCGACCGTGAGGTTTTCATAGATGGAAGGCGTCTGGAACTTGCGCCCGATGCCTTTTCGCACGCGCCGGTACTCGGCCAGCCTGGTGATTTCCTCGTTGCGGAACTTGATGCTTCCGCCGGTTTCCCTGGTTCTGCCGCAGATGAGATCGAGCAAGGTCGTCTTGCCTGCGCCGTTCGGGCCAATCACGACGCGCAGTTCGCCGCGCTCGAGATAAAGGTTCAAGGAATCGATCGCCTTGAAGCCGTCGAACGATACGGTGAGATCTTCGATCGCCAGCAGAAAGTCCGTGTTGCTCATTGTTCATCTCCCTTCTGCGCGGTGTCGCACAGCAGACGCTGAAAACGCGGGCGCACATACTGATCGTAGAGTCCGGCGAGCCCATTCGGGAACGCCATCACGACACCGATGAACATGGCCGCCATGATAAACAGCCATAGATTCGGAAAGCTCTCGGAGGCCCAGGATTTTCCGAGGTTTACCAGCACCGCGCCATACACCGCGCCCACGAGCGACATCCGTCCACCGATTGCCGCATAGATCACCATCTCGATCGACGGTACGATCCCTACGAATGACGGCGACATGAAACCCACCTGGAGGGTGAACATTGCGCCACCGATTGCGGCGAGCACCGCCGCCACGCAGAACGCGAAGATCTTGAACATCGCGACGTCGTAGCCAGAGAAGCGCACGCGGTCTTCCTTGTCGCGCATCGCAAGCAATAGCGTACCGAGCTTGCTGCGCTGGATCCAACGGCAGACGAGCAGTGCAACCAGCAACAGCACCGAGTTGATGAAGTACAGAATGAGCTTCGCCTCGTTCGAGCGGATGTCCCAGCCGAGCAGCGTGCGCAGATCGGTGATGCCGTTGACGCCACCAGTAAAGCCCTGCTGGCCGATGATCAACACCGAGAGGATCAGCGCAACCGCCTGGGTGATAATCGCAAAATACACGCCCCCCACGCGCCGCCTGAACATCGCGTAGCTGATGACGAACGCGAGCGCGGTCGGCACGGCGAGGATCGCGAGGATTGAAAACGGCAGCGAATGAAACGGCTTCCACCAGAACGGCAACGCCGTCACCTGATTCCAGTCCATGAAGTCTGGAATGCCTGGCGTCGTCTGTGTCTTCGTCGAGATCGGGTCGGACGCCTCGAGTTTCAGGAACATCGCCATCGCGTAACCACCGAGCCCGAAGAACACGCCCTGACCGAGACTGAGGACGCCGCCGTATCCCCAGGCGATGACCAGCCCGACGGCGACGAATGCATACGTCAGATACTTGCCCATCATATTCAGACGGAACGCATCGAGGGCGAGTGGAAAGATCACGAGGATCAGCACGGCCAGTATTGCGATGCCGCCATAACCGGATGCATCGATCCAGCGCGCCAGCGTGCGCCAACCTCTCGTCGGCGCCGGGGGACTGGCCTGCGCGGATGCGCGGGCCGCCAAAGGATTCATGTCCATGTCCGTCTCTCCGAACAGGTTGATCATTAAAGGATATCGGTCGGCCGCCGGGAACCGGCGCCCACTGATACCGGGGAAGGAGTCACGCTCGCCGTACTTTCGACGCGAAGAGGCCCTGCGGACGCAGCATCAGGATGATCACGACAGTGAGCAGCGTGAGCACGCGTGCCGTAGATCCCGACAGGAAAAACTCGCTGATCGACTGCATTTGCGCGATACCGAACGCTGACGCCACCGTACCCAGCAGGCTCGCCGCGCCTCCGAACGTCACCACCAGAAACGAGTCGACAATATAAAGCGAACCGCTCGTCGGGCCGGTCGAGCCGATGGCCGTGAAGGCCGCGCCCGCCACACCCGCGACGCCGCAGCCGATCGCGAACGTCATCCGGTCCGTGAGCTTCGTATTGATGCCCGCCGCGTTGGCCATAGGACGGTTTGCGACTGTCGCCCGCACGCGCAGCCCCCAGCGCGAGCGATAAAGCGCGAGCAGCAATCCACCCGTCATCAGCAGCGCCAGCCCCATCACGAACAGTCCGCTCACCGGAATGTCGAGTCCCTGGGCCGGCTCCCACGAGCCCATGAGCCAGTCCGGCAGCGCGGGACTTACCTCCTTCGGCCCAAAGGTCGAGCGAAACACCTGCTGCATGCCCAGGCTCAAGCCCCACGTGGCCAGCAGCGTATCTAGCGGACGTCGGTACAGATGTCGTATCAGCGCCCATTCGGCAAGCCAGCCGGCGGCAAACGCGAGTAAGAACGCGGCCACGATCGCAAAGAAAAAATAGACCGGGGTGAACGCGTGCCACACGTTCTGAGCGAACCACGAAAACATGTACACCGTGTATGCGCCGATCGTCATGAACTCGCCGTGGGCCATGTTGATCACACCCATCTGGCCGAAGATCACGGCAAGGCCGAGCCCCATCAGCAGCAGGACGCTGAAGAGGCTCAGTCCTGCGAAGCCCTGCATCAGCGTAACGTTGAAAATATCTGAAGCGGCCATCGAAGTACTCCTGGAGCGGGGCTGCGCGTGCGCGACCCACCGTGCTGACATTGCAGGCAGTTACATGTAACCCTTTGGGAACGGGTTCGGCTGGATCGGCTCGGCGGACTGCGCGACCACCTTGAACTGGCCGTCCGGCATCCCCTCACCGATCAGCGAGCGGCTCCACAGGTGGTGATTGGGGTCGACCTTCGCGTAGCCCTGCGGTGGATTCTTGAGCTCTATACCCGCGGATGCGGCGACTACCTTGTCGATATCGAAGCTGCCTGCGCGCTCACATGCGGCCTTCCAGATCCAGGGACCGAGGTAAGCCGCCTGCGTCACGTCACCGATCACTGCGTGCGGGCCGTACTTCGCCTTGAAGGCCGCGACAAACTTCTTGTTGATATCGTTTTCGAGCGACTCGAAATATTTCATCGACGAATAGAAGCCGGCGAAATTGTCGCCGCCGATGCCAAGCACTTCGTCCTCGGTGACCGACAGCGTCATCAGGAACTGCTTTTGCGGTGTGATGCCAGCGCCTTTGAGCTGCTTGTAGAACGCCACATTCGAACCACCGACCACGGTCGCGAGAATACAGTCCGGCCGCGCGAGCTTGATCTTGTTCATCAGCGAGTAGAAATCGGTCGTGCCGAGGGGGTAGTATTCCTCGCCAACCACCTTCGCATGCAAATGCTGCTCGATATGACGACGCGCGATCTTGTTCGAGGTGCGCGGCCAGATGTAGTCTGAACCAACGAGGAAATACGTCTTCGCCTTTTTCGTCTGCGACGCCCAGTCGAGCGCCCAGAGAATCTGCTGGGTCGCCTCCTGGCCCGTGTAGAACACGTTCTTCGACTGTTCGAGTCCTTCGTAGAACGTCGGGTAATAGAGCAGCCCGTTGTCCCTTTCGAAAATCGGCAGCACTGCCTTACGCGAAGCCGACGTCCAGCAGCCGAACACTGCGGCCACGTGATCGTTCTCGAGCAGCTTCTTCGATTTTTCGGCGAATGTGGGCCAATCGGATGCACCGTCTTCCTGAATGATCTGGATCTTGCGGCCAAGTACGCCGCCCATCGCATTGATCTGGTCGATCGCGAGCCGCTCCGCCTGGATCGACCCAGTCTCGGAGATGGCCATCGTGCCCGTCGCCGAGTGTAGCTGGCCGACCGTCACGGTGCTGTCAGTCACGGCCAGACCGGTCGTGTTCACCTTCGCCGTCGGCGGCACCTGCGCGAACGCCATGCGCGGCATGCCAAGTGCAACCAGCGGCGCTGCGGCCATGCCGCCCAACAGACGTCTGCGCAATAGCGAAGGGGCGTCGGGTGCATCGTCGTCGAGTCGATCGTCTACGGCCATTACATTCTCCTTGTCTGATCCGCGTTGCGGGGAGTAGTCGCCGGCAGGTCCCGCCGGTGTGTGGGCCAGAATGTATGGAGCCAAAATGCGAAGCGAAATACGTTGATTGACGTATATCCAACGAAATTCATGGAACGTCACTTGCTTCTATGATCCCCCGCCATGGTCGGCGCACTCTTCTGGATCATTGAACATGACACGGATGCACCAGTCTGCATCGCCGCAACCCACAACACAGCGCATCGTGAAGATCAGGCGCGACTACAACGCATGGGTCGGCGACGAAACACTCGAAGATTACGCGCTGCGCTTCACGCCGCGCTCGTTTCGGCGATGGTCTGAATTCCGGGTCGCGAATACGGCGATGGGCGCGGTATCGTTCCTCGTGCTCGAGGCGATCGGCGGCTCGCTGATGATCAATTACGGCTTCACCAATGCCGTCTGGGCGATAGTCGCTGTCTCGATCCTCATCTACCTGACCAGCCTGCCGATCAGCTATTACGCGGCGCGCTACGGCGTCGACATGGACCTGCTGACTCGTGGTGCCGGCTTTGGCTACATCGGCTCAACGCTGACCTCGCTCCTTTACGCAAGCTTCACATTCATCTTCTTTGCGCTCGAAGCGGCAATCATGTCGCTCGCACTGCAGCTCTGCTTCCATATATCGATCGACGTCGCCTATGGGATCAGCGCGCTCGTCGTGATACCCATCGTGATGTTTGGCATCACGATGATCAACCGCCTGCAGAGCGGGACCCAGCCGCTGTGGCTCGTGCTGTTCGTGCTTCCGTATGCCGCCGTGCTGTGGAGACAGCCCAGCCTGCTCACCGAGTGGACGACGTTCTCCGGGCTTGCACCGCACGGGCGCGAATTCAGTTTTATCGCGTTCGGCCACGCCTGTACCGTCGTGTTCGCGCTGATCGTTCAGGTGGGCGAACAGGTGGACTATCTGCGCTTCCTGCCGCCGCTCGGCGCGCACAACCGCAAGCGCTGGTGGGCCGCACTCCTTATCGCCGGCCCCGGCTGGATCGTTCCGGGCGCACTCAAGATGCTGGGTGGCGCATTGCTGGCTTTCGTTGCCGTTCAATACGAAATCGACGTTTCGCATGCGGTGGAACCGACGCAAATGTATCTGGTCGCCTACCACCAGCTGCTCGATCCGCTCGGGCTCGCCAGCTGGGCGCTGCCGGCGATGACGCTATTCGTCATCGTCTCGCAGCTCAAGATCAACGTGACGAATGCCTACGCCGGCTCACTCGCATGGTCGAACTTCTTCGCCCGGCTCACGCACAGCCACCCTGGGCGCGTCGTTTGGCTCGTCTTCAACGTGCTGATCGCGCTGATGCTCGTCGAAATGGGCGTATTCGACGCCATCAGTAAAGTGCTGTCGATGTATGCGAACATCGCTATCGCGTGGATTGGCGCGGTCGTCGCCGATCTCGTCATCAACAAGCCGCTCGGCTACAGCCCCCGCCACGTCGAGTTCAAACGGGCTCATCTGTACGACATCAATCCCGTCGGTGTGGGCGCGATGCTAATCGCCACGGTGGTCGCGGCGCTTGCCGATACCGGAATGCTCGGCGAACCCGCTCAGGCGATGTCCTCGTTCATTGCTTTCGGCGTTGCGTTCGCGTGCGCGCCGGTCATTGCGATCGCAACGCGCGGACGATACTATCTGGCACGCAAAGCCGAACCGCCCGGGAACGGACAAACGCGGTGCTGCGTCATTTGCGAAAACGAATTCGAGTACGACGATACAGCCCACTGCCCCGCATACGGTGGCACCATCTGCTCACTGTGCTGTTCACTTGACTCGCGCTGCAACGATCGCTGCAAGCCCCACGCGCGGTTCGGATCGCAGCTGAACGCGACTATTCGGCGGATATTTCCGCGCATCGCGCCCGGGCCAGCTTCGCTACGCATTGTTCACTATCTCAGTCTCGTGGCCGCGATGCTTGCGCTGCTCGCGATCGTGCTGTACCTCGTCGGATCGCAAAGCGTGAGCGCGCTTGCCGCGCCCCATTCACATCAATGGGCAATGCTGGCACAGAGCTACGTGAAGATCTTCTTCGCCCTGTCGCTGATCGGCTGCATCGCCGCCTGGTGGCTCGTGCTCGAACGCGAAAACCGGCGGGTCACGCAGGAAGAGTCACAGCGTCAAACCGAACTGCTGATGCACGAAATTGACGCTCACCAGAAGACGGATGCGGCGCTCAAACGCGCGACGGCGGCGGCAGAGTCGGCAAACCGGGCCAAGAGCCGTTACGTCACCGGCTTGAGCCACGAGCTGCGCACGCCGCTCAACAGCATCCTCGGCTATGCCCAATTACTGTTGCAGGCAAAACATGAACTTCCGCAGGGCCGGTTCCATGCAATCGAAACCATTCATCGAAGCGGCGAACATCTGCTCGCGCTCGTTGACGGACTGCTCGATGTCGCGCGCATCGAAGCGGGCAAGCTGCAACTGAACGTCACGAAAGTGTCGCTGCTGGATTTCATCGCGTACCTCACCTCCATGCTGCGGCCACAGGCTACCGAAAAGGCGCTGAACCTCGACGTGCAAACCGTCGGCCGCCTGCCGCGCACCGTGAGGACGGATGGAAAGTGCATGCGCCAGATCCTCACGAACCTCATCGGCAATGCGATCCGTTTTACGCCCGCCGGTACCGTGACCCTGCGGGTCAGCCATGCATGGGATACATTGACGTGCGAGGTGATCGACACTGGGCCGGGCATTCCGGCCGCCGAAATCGAGCGGCTTTTCATGCCGTTCGAACGCGGTCATGCGGCGCGCGAGAGCGATCATGGCGCCGGCCTCGGGTTGACGATCTGCCGCCTGTTGACGCATGCGCTCGGCGGCAGCCTGGAAGTGGACAGCGAAGTCGGCAAAGGCACGCGCTTCATCGTGAAGCTTTTCGCGCCCGAGGCCCACGCTGTGGAAGCCGTGCGCAGAGACCTCGCGGACATCCGCGGATACCATGGGCAGCGGCGCACCGTTCTGCTCGTCGACGACTTGCCCGAACAACGCGCGATCGTGGCTCAGCTCCTCGCGCCGCTCGGTTTCCATGTCGCGGAGGCTGGAAGCGGGCCGGAAGCGTTGCAATGGCTCGGCACGCGTACCACCGACGCAATCATCATGGATATCTCGATGCCCGAGATGGACGGCTACGAAACGAGCCGGCTGATTCGCGAGCGCCAGCTCAGTGCGGCACCCATCGTGCTGCTGTCCGCGCATGCATTCGCCGACGACCGCGAGCGCGCGGCGACAATAGGCTGCGGTGACTATCTGTTGAAGCCTCTCGAAGTTTCGCTGCTGCTCGACAAGCTGGCAAGCCTGATGAAGCTTGAATGGATTGTCTCGCGTCAGCCAGCCGACGATCCGATGCCGCCCCTTTCCGGTCCGCAGGCGAACAACCGCTGCCTGCCACAAGCTTTGCGCACGAGGCTCAGGTCGCTGCTGGACTTGGGCTACATGCGGGGCGTGATCGAACAGCTTGACGCCTCGGCAGCAGAACTGCCGGAACTGTATGGCCAACTGATGTCGCTACGCTCGCTGGCCCAGCGCTTCCAGCTGACCGAGTTCGCGCATCAACTTGAACTTTTCTCAAGCGACTCGCATGGTTGAAGAATCCGTTGACCGTATTGACTCCATCCCGGTCGGTGTTCCGGCGGACCGCACCGTCGTGCTGATTGTCGACGACACGCCGGACAATCTCGCGCTACTCTCCGATGCGCTGCATTCGACCGGCTACACCGTGCTCGTGGCCCTGAACGGCGAAGCTGCGCTTAAATGTCTTGCACGCATCACGCCCGATATTGTCCTGATGGATGCAATGATGCCCGGAATGGATGGCTTCGAAACGTGCAGACTTCTGAAGCTCGACAGGAATCGCACGCATCTACCCGTGATCTTCATGACGGCGCTCACCGAAAGCGAACACGTTGTGCAAGGTTTCCGGGTCGGTGGCATCGACTATGTGACGAAGCCGGTCAAACCCGCGGAAGTGTGCGCACGCATCGCGGCGCACGTGCGACGCGCGCGCACGCAACAGTACACGGACGCGGTGGCGGGTCTGGAAACGCGTGCAGCCCTTATCGCGACAGTGGACGGCGCCATCCGGTGGCAAAACACGCAAGCGACGACGCAACTTGCACGGTACGACGACGCGCAGACGGGAGGCGGTGACGGGGAAGATGCGTCGCCCTGCCGCTTGCCCGACCCGTTGCGCCGGTGGTTCAGATCGTGGGTGGAGAATGGCTGTGACGTCCACGCTGTTTACGAGACCAACGCGAACGGCGTGCGCCGCACGGTCCGCGTCACCGGTAGCCCGATACGCGGCGAATGGGTGATGATTCTGGAAGAGTTCGACGACGTGGCGAGGACGGCTTCACTGGCGGCTCAATTCGGCATCACGAGCCGCGAAGCGGAAGTGCTGTTGTGGCTTTCCCGTGGAAAAACCAATCGCGATATCGGCGACATCCTCGATATGGCACCGCGCACCGTCAACAAACATCTCGAGCATTTATTCCGCAAACTCCACGTGGAAACACGTTTGGCTGCGGCAGCACTAGCAATCAAGGCTGAGCAGCGGCAATGACCGTAGGGTGCAAGCGCTTCGTGCGCAGCCCTGCTGGCCGGCAGGCGCGAGTCTCGCCGGTTCATCACGTCTGTCCGTCTCGCCATCATTACGACAGCGGCCATATCGGGCCAACTGCTCGCCAGCGCGCTGCTACCCGCCGATCGTGCCGATCGCGGCGGATCATATCGGGTTTCGCAGCACCACATTGCAGTATCAAGGCAAGCGCTACAGGATCGGCGCTGCCAGGGCCTGACGCGAACACGAATCACGTACTGGGTTGCGCGAGTTCAACTCACTCGTACCGCCTGCTGACAATGCGTGCAGCGCCGCGCGCGATGCCGCGCCAGGCTTGAATCCGGGCGCGACTTCGTTCACTCAAAAGGTTTGGCGAATACCCGCAGCGACTTGCGCCTGGTTGTTCGTCGCCGACGATCCGGCAGTGACGATGTTCGCGTACGCAAGACTCAAGCCACTGCCCCCCGAAATGTGCTGGTAAGCCGCTTCCACGTAAAGTGTTGTCCGCCTGCTCAGATGATAGTCGGCGTCCACCGTGACCTGTTGATTGTGCAACGTGGCGCCCGTCGAACCTGACAGATGCTCGTTCGTCAGTGTGTACCCTGCCCCGAAACTGAGTGCGCCACTGAGCGGATAGTGACCATACAGGCTGTAATTGTCGAAACGCAAGTCGTCACCGTTGATATCGGAAAACGCATTGTCGCTGGTAGCAAGAGCGAGATAGGTCGAGTGCGTATACAGGACGCCGACCGCGCCTTTGCCGATATCGACGTTCGCACCAGCGCCCCACACACGATGGTTTCCGGCAGGCAGGAAGGCGTACATGTTCGAGCCGACGGCACCGCCGTTCGCATTCGTTCCGCTCGCCGGATTGGTCGCGTCCATGTAGGCCGCTGCAAGGTGGAGCGGGCCATTGTCATAGCCGGCGCCGACGCTCAGCAGATTGTTGTTCGTGAACTGCCCCGCGTCGTTTGAAAAGGCATACATCGCGCCGAAATGGAACCCTGCGATTACGGGGCTCTGGTACTTGACAGAGTTGTTGATCGTGTAGCTGCCCCCGACGTTGTCGTTGTCGTAGACATGCGCCGACATGTTACCTCCGAACGCGCAATAGGCAGAGACCGGACACAGATAATCGGTTACCGGCGAATATTGCTTGCCTACCGTCACCGTGCCCCAGCGGTCATCGGAGAGGCCCACCCATGACTGGCGTCCGAACAGATCGTTACTGAACGGCAGCGCACCGTTGCTGAGCCCAAACTGGCTTTCGAGCGTAAAGATGGCATGCAGGCCACCACCGAGGTCTTCCTTGCCCTTGATCCCCCACACCATGGTGTTGTTGGCGCCATCGGCAAGTCCCAGGACCGAACCCGCATGCCCGTTGCTCTTTACGCTGTTGGTGTACTGCAGGCTTTCATCGAGTACTCCGTAAAGCGTCACGCTGCTTTGTGCATGGGCGATTGAAGCGAACATACCCGCGAGTGCGAGTACTGCTAATTTTGCTTTCATGGTAGACATCAACAGACCTTTCCTTATACTTACTTCAATTAGGTATCCTATACATGTACCGAAACAACGCACGGCAGCCGATTCTGCGATCGGCTGTCGTCAGCGCCGCGGTTGATCCAAGCTAACGTTCAGCTCGCGAGAAGCTCTCGCAATGCTTTGTCGAGCACTTCAATATCCACCGGGCTGGTTCCCGGACCGCCGGCAAAGTGGCCCCAGATGGAGTCGACAACGCGCAGTTCGGCGTTTGGCATATGCTTGACTTCGAACTCGCTGTCTTCAGGCGGGAAGTAGAGATCGGTCCTGCACGGCATGACGATCGCCTTCGCCTTGATGGACGAGAGCGCCTTGACGAAATCGCCTCCGTAAATCGGGTTATTGCTGATGTCCCCGTTTTGCCAGGTCCACAGCATGCCGAGCAGGTTGTTCGCATCTTTGGACAGCAGCCATCCCTCCCAGAAGCCGACGAGAAAATCTTCAATCGACGCATAGCCAAGAGTTTCCAGGTCGAGCTTTTCGCGATAGAACGACTGCGACAGCCCCCAACCCGCGTAGACGCGCGACGCCGCGCGCAAGCCCTTTTCGGGCTGCACGTCGTACCAGCCGTCGCGGAACGCGGCATCCGCGGTCAGCGCCGCCTTGACACCTTCGAGAAACACGAAATTGTGCCGCGAGCATTTCGCGGCCCCCTGGAACGGCAGGATGCGCTCGACCATCTCCGGATACATCGCACCCCAGTGAAATGTCTGCAATGCGCCCATCGACCAGCCAGTCACGAGAGCGATCCTTTCGATACCGAACACCTCCGTGACGAGCCGCCACTGCATACGCACGTTGTCGTACGCCGTCACGTTCGGAAAACGTGCTTTGCCGTATGGAGCGGGCGTGTTGCTGGGCGACGACGAAAGGCCGTTACAGAACATGTTCGGCACGACGATAAAGTACTTGCGCGGATCGAGCGCCTTGTCTTCGCCGATCAGCCATTCATTTTCGTAATGCTGCCCTGAGTACCACGTCGGGTAGACGATGACGTTGTCTTTCGCGGCATTAAGCGTGCCGTAGGTTTTGTACGCCAGCTTGGCGTCGGGAATGCGCATGCCGCTTTGCAGTACGACGTCGCCAAGAGAAAAAACTTTGTAATCGGACATCTTGAAACACCCTTAGTGATACACGTTGATGTAGAACCTGGGGCGGCAGCCCTCGTCGTTGAGCGCCGCCTTATAATCAAATGCGTTCCGCAGTCGTCGCCGCTTTCTTCGACACCTGAGCGATCAAGCCGTAAGCCACCGCGCTGACCACGAATGCCGATACCGCCGTCGAGAACTCCGGAAACTGTTTTTCGACGACATACGCTGCTACCGATCCGATAATCCAGGCTGCAAAGGCCTGGGCACGCCATTGCCTGTCGATCTCTGCCCCAGGCCGCGCGATATACAGGTCGACGATTACGATCGCGCCGATCGGCGGCACGATGATGCCGAGCACGGAAAGCCATGGAATGAAGAGCGCCCATACATTGGTCGCGGCAACCGCGATACCCGCGACGGCAAGGATAACGGCGGCGGTGCGCATCTTGACTCCGATGATCCGCGACCAGCCGACCGAGGCGTTATAAAGACAGTGTGCGCAGACAGAGCCGAGGCTGCTGAAAAGGAAGACCACCGCGATCGCACTCAGCCACGTCTCGTGTTGGTGGAGCATGTAGCCGAACATATTGTCCATTCCGAACGGCTGCGGATTGGGCAGCGCGATGGCCGCGGTCATGATGCCGCCCATCAGCATCGCGTAGCAGTTCGCAAAAGGAAATGCCGAGAATGTCGCGATCCACGAGTCGCTGCCATTTTTCGCCCAGCGGTTGAAGTCCGCTGAGACGGTGCCCGCATCGACGAAAAGGCTGATGACGATCGTCAATCCGACGCCGAATGCCATCGACGAAGCCGGGTTTGTGCCGCTATACGTGAACACGCTGCTCCATCCCGTATGGCCGGCTGCATCGACCGCCACCCAGGTGCCCAGAACGAGAAATAGCGGCACCGAGACCATGCCTAGCCAATGCAGGCCCCGTATGCCGACGAACGTTACGGCCAGATACAGGACGCCGGCAACGAACGTCATTAAGAAGTAGCTGGCACCCGACGACGAATGGATGAGATTGCCCGTGATGCCGGTCTGGACGGCATACCATCCGAGGAGCAGGCTCGACAGCAGGCCCGACGCCAGCGCATATCCCTTGCGCCCGAACACGCGGCTTGCAAGCAGCGCGAAGTTGAGCCCGTGCTTCGCTCCAAGGCCGCCTAGCAGACCGACATACATGAACATCAGCAGGTTACCGAGGAGCATCGCCCCGAGTCCGTGGAGAAAGCCCATGCCCGCGACGAGAATGGAACCTGTCATCGCGCTTGTAATGATCATCGGGAAGCTGATCCATACCGTCGCTACCGAGAGCACACTACGTCGTGCCGCGTGAGGAACAGGTGTGTGTTCGTACTCTTCCCCGAGCACATGATCGAGCGCGGCTTCGCCGCCAGCGCTTATGGATTGTGGAGATGACATGGTTTTCTTTCTCAATGAGACAAAGGCCGTTGAAAGGTGCCTCGATCTGATTTAACCAAAAAAAAAGAGCCCACCCCGCACCTTCACAGGTGCGGGGTGGGCTCTATTGCCCTTGCTTTCGTCGCTGTTGACGAATCGTTCGTGATGGCCAAGAGAATTAGATAGAGAAAAAACACTGTCAAGTCATTTTTTCGCGCAGGCATCTCGATGCACGTGCAAATGGCAGCGCGTTGGCGCTCGCAGTTTTTTGGTGGCTTGACAACTGGCCGCCTCTTCCGTAGCCTGCGTTCAATCGAACTTTCGCATTACCGCCAACACTGCCGGCAATGCGAAAAAGGCAACAGAGCCCGACCAGACCTATGAGTCTGCTCGGGCTTTTTTGTTTTCCATCATCAATACCGGAGAAAAGCATGCGTCATGGTGATATTTCCAGCAGCAACGACTGCGTCGGTGTAGCCGTCGTCAACTACAAGATGCCGCGCCTTCACACGAAGGCCGAGGTTCTCGAGAACGCGCGCAAGATAGCGGACATGGTCGTGGGCATGAAGCAGGGGCTGCCGGGGATGGACCTCGTCGTCTTTCCCGAATACTCGACGCACGGCATCATGTACGACCCCAAGGAGATGTACGAAACGGCGTCGACAGTACCAGGCGCCGAAACTGAAATCTTCAGTGCGGCTTGCCGGAAAGCAAACGTCTGGGGCGTCTTCTCGCTGACGGGCGAGCAACACGAGGAACATCCGCACAAAGCGCCCTATAACACGCTCGTGCTCATAAACAATAAAGGTGAGATCGTCCAGAAGTATCGGAAGATCATGCCGTGGACGCCTGTCGAAGGCTGGTACCCCGGCGATTGCACTTACGTGTCGGAAGGACCGAAAGGCCTCAAAATCAGCCTCATCATTTGCGACGACGGCAACTATCCCGAGATCTGGCGTGACTGTGCAATGCGCGGCGCCGAACTCATCGTGCGCTGCCAGGGCTACATGTATCCGGCGAAAGAGCAGCAGGTCATGGTCGCGAAGACGATGGCGTGGATGAACAACGTCTATGTGGCAGTCGCAAATGCCACTGGATTCGACGGAGTCTATTCGTATTTCGGCCATTCCGCGATTGTCGGTTTCGACGGACGCTCACTAGGCGAATGCGGTACGGAAGAAATGGGCATCCAGTACGCTGAACTTTCGACGAGCCTGTTGCGCGATGCTCGCAAAAATATGCAGTCGCAGAACCATCTCTACAAGCTGCTGCACCGCGGCTACACCGGCAAGATCAACTCGGGCGAGGACATCCATGGCGTAGCGACATGCCCGTTCGAGTTCTACGGCAAGTGGGTGAATGATCCCGAAGGCACGCGCCGCGAAGTCGAAGCGCTGACGCGCACGACGCCCGGCACGCCCGAATGCCCGATCGACGGCATTCCGCACGTTGAACCGACGCACCGCTAACGATCCGGGTGCGCCGCAAACGCGGCGCACCAATTTCTCAAGGACGATGCCGATGCAGGATATGCTCGCACAATATCGAATCAGGAAAACGCCCTACTACCGGCCGGTCGGTCAGGAGGCGGAGCTGTTCGCCGCAGCCCATGCGCTGCGCATGCCGCTCGTCCTCAAGGGCCCGACGGGGTGCGGCAAAACGCGCTTTGTCGAGTACATGGCAGCACAATTGAACAAGCCGCTCGTGACCGTTGCATGCAACGAGGACACGACGGCGTCGGACCTTACCGGCCGGTTTTTGCTGCGCGGCGACAGCACCGAATGGCAAGACGGACCCCTGACGCTCGCCGCCCGCTACGGTGCGATCTGCTATCTCGACGAGGTCGTCGAGGCGCGCCCGGATACGCTCGTCGTCATCCATCCGCTGACCGACGACCGGCGGATTCTGCCGCTGGAAAAGCGGGGGGAACTGATTCACGCACATCCAGACTTTCAGCTGATCGTGTCGTACAACCCCGGCTATCAGGCATTTGGCAAAGACCTCAAGCCATCAACGCGGCAGCGCTTTGGCGCCATGGAGTTCCATTATCCCGACGAAGCGGCCGAAGTCGATATCGTCGCGCACGAAGGCGAAGTGGAGCGCGATATCGCACTCAGGCTGGTGCGCGTCGCGGCTCAATCGCGCAAGCTTCGCGGCAGGGAAGTCGCCGAGGGCATGTCGACGCGTATGCTCGTGCACGCGTGCGCACTGATTCGCGGAGGAATCGATCCACACGCGGCCTGTGCACTCGCAATGACGCGCCCGCTTACCGATGACGACGAGGTACGCGCCGCGCTCGACGGTTTCGTGCGCGCGCAATTTGGAGCTTGATTCCAATGCCGGAGGACAACGCTAGCGACATGCGACAGCCGACAGCTCGAAGCGACAGGCGCTCACCGTCTGTTGCGACGACGCGGATGCTCGAATGCTATGCGGCTGGATTCGCGCCCCTGAGTGTCGATGCAATCGACGGGCTGAAAGACCCTGCACCGATACAAGTCATGATTACGGCCGACATACCCGACGAAAGCGACGCCGTTTCATTGCGGACGTCGATTGGCACAGACCTGATCCGCGTCGCCTGGATTCCAGACTGCGACGGCCGGATTGCCGTGAGCCATTATCAGGCGTGCGTGGCTCACGCTCTCGCCCATCTGCGCTTCTCGCGCCCATCGACGCCGATCGGCTCGCGCGGCGCACTGAGAATCGCACTCGCATCGCTCATTGAGGACGCGCGAGTAGAACGCTTGATGATGCGCGAGTACCCTGGCCTGCGCGGTTTGTGGGGCGCATTTCACACGGCATCGGCGGAGTATGGTCCGCAGACCTTCGGCTCGCTCGCGGCGCGCCTTGCCCGCGCGCTGCACGATCCCGGTTACGACGACCCGAACGATTGGGTCTGCAAAGGCCGTCGGCTCGTCGACGAAATCGCCGACCTTCACGAGGACATTGCGGCCTATCAGGAAGTTGCTGACGTATTGGCCGTCGACCTCGCGCAAATGCGCGTGCAATTCGATGCAGCGTCATACAGCGTGGAGCCGCATTACCGGGACGACAATACATATCTGTGGGCCATCGAAAGCGAGCCAGCGCATGCGCGGCTGGAACGCGCGCCCAACGCGGCCGATCGGGCCGCGGCACAATCGAACACGGCGGACACTCGGATCACGCACGACAATCCGCCGACCGACGGCGCGCTGCGTTCTCACCATTATCCGGAGTGGCATGCCCGGGTGGGACTCCTGTTCGAGGACTGGGCTTGCGTGTACGACCATGAGCAGATAAGCGCGCATGACAGTGTCCAGTTCCGGAAGGCGACAGACCCGTGGCAACTGTTGCGCTGTCGACGGCGGCCGACCACGCCCTTTCGCGGCCGGCTGGAAGGCGACGAACTCGATCTGGCCGCCGTACTCGACCATGGCATCGCGCGACGCACAGGCGTAAGCGGCGACGGGAGAATCTTCGAGCAAAGGCGACGGACGCCACCGAGCGTGTCTCTCCTGCTCTTGCTGGACTTTTCGGCTTCCACGAATGACAAGACCGCTGAAGGCACTACGACGGTGCTCGACATCGAGAAGGCGGCTGCGGCAAAGTTGGCGTCATTTCTAGAACCGACCCGAACGCGTATCGCCGTGCACGGCTTTTGTTCGAACGGACGCCATGATGTGCGGTATACACGTATCAAGGATTTCGATGAACCGTTTGGCGAAGCGCAGCACAGCAGGCTGCAGGCCCAGCGGGGCGCCTTTTCGACGCGCGTAGGCCCAGCTTTGCGGCATGCGGCGAAGCAGTTTGACAATGAACAGAGCGACGCAAGGCTGTTGATGCTCGTCACGGACGGCCAACCGCGCGACGTCGACGTCCACGACTCCACTCATCTTATCGAAGACGCACGCCACGCAGTGTCCGCGCTGACTTCGCGCGGTATCCTGCCATTCTGCTGCGCTTTGGACAGAGACGCGGGCAAATATGTTCGCACGATTTTTGGTGCGGACCGCTATCTGATACTCGATGGTCGGCGTGACCTTGCATGGCAAATCGGCGAGGTGCTCGAAAGCTTGCGGTAACTTTATGCGAGTCCTCCGGACCCGGCAGCGAAAAGCCTGCTATAGGCAAACTATTTTTGGTCAGCGACAATCCGTAGCCGCTACGCGGCTGCTGATTATTTCAGGTACGAATCAAGGAACAGGCGTGCACCACAGTGGCATATACCGAGACTGTCAAAGTAGGCGTGCTTTTTTCCGAAACGGGCGTTACGTCGGCGATTGAATCGTCGCAACTCTATGGAACACTCTTCGCAATAAGCGAAATCAACGATGCGGGCGGCATCGGCGGACGCGAACTCGTGCCAGTCCGATACGATCCGGCTTCGGATCCCGCGAAATATCGCGCGTTCGCGGAGCGGCTTATCCTGACCGACGATGTTCAGATAATTTTCGGCTGTTATATGTCGAGTGCGCGCAAGGCGGTAGTGCCGATCGTCGAACGCTGGAACCGGCTGCTTTTCTATCCAACGTTGTATGAAGGTTTCGAATACTCGGAAAACGTCATCTACACCGGTGCAGCGCCCAATCAGAATAGCGTTCAACTCGCCGATTTCATGACGTCGAACTTCGGTGCCCGTGTCTATCAGGTCGGCTCGAACTACATTTACCCGTATGAATCGAACCGGATCATGTCGGACCTTGTTTCGCAGTACAGAGGCGGTGCGAAGGTTGGCGAACGATACGTGCGGCTCGACGCCACCGAATGTGACTTCACCGAAATAGTCGAAGACATTCGCGCGACGAGCCCCGATTTCATATTTTCGACCGTAGTTGGAAACGCGACGCAGCACTTCTATCGCGCGTACGCGCGAGCCGGCCTCGATCCCGCGTCGATGCCTATCGCAAGCCTGACAACGTCGGAAAGCGCCGTCAAGCAGATGGGCACCGACATTGCCGAAGGCCATTTCACAGCGGCGCCCTATTTTTGTTCAATCGCGTCAGCGACCAATCGTGCCTGTCTGGAGAAGTTCGGCCGAATGTTCGGGTGTGAAACCGTGCCGAATGCAAGCTGGGAGGCAGCTTACTTTCAGGTCCATCTCTTTGCACGGGCAATGTGCGCCGCTGGTTCTGCGGACATCGAGACGCTAATGCCGGAGTTGCTTCGCAGCAAATTTGACGCACCGCAGGGCCCGGTCAGTATTGATCCGTCGACTCACCATACACATTTGAATCCGCGCATCGGTCGCGTGAACCGCGAAGGACAATTCGACATCGTATGGGAGTCGCCGGCACCCATACGGCCCGATCCTTATCTCGTCGCCCACGCGCTCGGTGACTGGATGGTTCGATGACGCGTGGGAGCTGTAAATGAACGACGATGACCGGGCCGGTCACGGAAGGCCGGCGCAGGCCCCGCCGATCTCGCATCTGCTAAGCGATTTGCGGTCACTGCGTGTCTGCGTGTTTCATCCGCACGACAGCGACGGTGCGCAGCTTGCGCAACAACTCGAGCGCATCGGGTGTAGCGTTCAGGCTTTCTGGCCGCCATTGCAATCGCCGCCGCACAGAACCGACGTCGTTTTCTTTGCGCTTCTTCCCGACAAGTTGAACGCCATTGACGACTGGTGTACAGACGATGACTCGCCGCCGACAATCGCGGTTCTCAACTACGAGAACCCCACTATCATGGAGGCAATGCTGCGAATCGACGCAAAGGCTGTCGTCACCTCCCCCATCCGGTCATTCGGCCTGCTGAGCGCACTTGTTCTCGCGCGCGAGATCGGCCGTGAGCGCAAGAAGCTACGCAAACGAATCGTGCGCCTCGAAGAAAAGGTCGGCAGCGCCCGCAAAGTCTCGGAGGCTCAGGACATTCTGTGCGGTCAGCGCCGCGTCTCTAAGGACGAAGCATACAAGATCATGCGCGAGCAAGCGATGACCAAGCGCATGACGGTCGAAGATATCGCCTCGGCCATCATCAACGCGAGCGACATACTCTCATCTGGCGGAGGACCGCGTTCAGGTTAACCGTTTCTGTTAGCTGCGATACCGCCTTTGTGCCGCTATGACACCCGGAAGCCGCTAACGCGGCTCCCGATGTAGGCGATGCCATGACGGGGCCGTCCGGAACACGCATTGCAAGCGATGACGCACGAATCGGCGAACATTTTGATAGTCTTTATTAACGGCTGCTTTGCGCACAGAAAGCGAAAGTATGCAGAGTTGAAATGCGCGACTGGTTTTTTTAAGCGCGCGGGTCGATGCGCGAGACCGGGCTTTCACCGTCGCTACCACTGTCGGTCCCTGCGATGCGCACGCCGCAATCATTTCGGCATTCTTTTCGCTCCCGCGTCGCGCAGCCCCGGAAGGCGAACGGAAGCGGCTCTTACCAAGGAACGGGCATGTATGAAGTGCGCAGGCGTAGCAAGCAAGCATGGCATCCATCGCCCGAGGTTGCAACGGCGTTTCGACAGCTTTATATCGTCTCGAGTGCGGCGGCGCAGCTCGGCGGTTATGCGCTCGAGGTCCCCGAGCAGCAATGGCGTGCGCTCGTGGAATGCACGGAGCGGGCGAAGACAATTCTTCAGCATGAACCCGTCGACGAAACAGACCTCGGAGCGGCATTGTGGCGCCTTTTGCACACCTGTGAATACGTCGTGGAGCTTTACGTAGCGGGTCGCGTGTGTCCACCAGCAGCCTGGCGGGAAGCCGGCACCTTGGGACGCGAAGCCGACAGTTATTTAGACGAAACCGCCAGCCGTCATCGGGAAGCCAACTCATGAATGCCGCGCCGTTTGTTAGATCTTGCCGGTCGAAGGCAAAAAGCCGGCTGCTTGTTGGTCAGGTCTGCTTCCATGTACATGCGCGTAGTCGCCGGCTTCTTGTGACCCAGCCCCAACGCGATGACTGTCAGGTCAACACCAGCCTGGAGCAGATGCATGGCCTTCGCGTCGCCGAATGAGCTTTCCCCGAAATTTCGCCTTCCGGTAGGTCGTGTGCAAACTCGATCGAAAGGAAGGTAAGACGAAAATGTTCAAGGTACCAAACGCTGCCTCAACTTTAGACATCGGCATCGCTCCCTCGCAAGCCCTAACCCGGACGACGATCAAGCGATATGGATGACGAAACGGCGATGAACGTTGAACAGCGGTGGACAGATGCAGGCAACTGGTTGCTAGTTTTTCAAGGCCATCGAATTTGTCTGCGAGGCGCGCCAAGACGGGATTTCTGATCGGCGAAGCCAGATCGGTTAAAGTCCAGATTTCTGAACGTAGCGAATGACCGGAAACCGATGCTGGCAAGGTGGTTGGCAAAGCGTTCGACTACGCCTGCAACCTTGCCGGGCGTGACGAAGACCACGCCTGCCGTCCATGTCGGCGACCTGCAAGACATAGGGCGCTGTCACGTTAAATTGTTCGCGACATAGTATTGCTCGGGCCGACCTCCTTCTCAGAGGCCAGACGGATTCTGGGTGAGATCAGTGAAGCGATGCCAGGCAGCGAAGCGTTCGCCGAGTTGTTTTCGATAGAGCGAAGCGCGCAGCAAATGTCGCTCTATCGCAAAGTGCTGCCGGACTGGCCCGAAGCTTGACAAGAACGCCGCGTGCGTTCGGGATTGCGAAAGCCTCGCATGCGGCGCTCGCGTTCGCGCGTAGGTTGACGGCTGTTCTCGGCCCGGTTGTTCACTCTGGCACTGGCCCTGGCCCTGACGAAGACGTGTTTGACGTTGACCAGGCCGGGGATCTGGGCCTTTGCTGCCGAATAGCGACGGAGTTGATCGGTCACGATCTTGCGCGGTCTTCGGGACCAGAGGCCGGCACGCGTTTGAAAGATCGCCTCGCTGCCACCTTATCCCGATGCTTCTGCAACAGGATGTCGAGTTCGGACCCGTGTTGATCAAAAGCACGCCACAACAGATAGAGAACGCCGCGCAGCGTCACAAATACTTCGTCCAGATGCCATGTGGTGCCGGGCTTGCGACGCGCGGCCTTGACGCGACGCGCAAAGCCCGCGCCGAATTTGTCGCACGAGCGTCGAATCGATTCATAGCTGACGACGACCCCGCGCTCGAACAGCAACTCTTCGATGTCGCGAAGGCTTAGCTGAAACCGGAAATACCAGCGCACGGCGCAGCTGATGACGGCTGCCGGAAAGCGATGGCCGTGATAAAGCGGTTTTGCATTCTTCATCGCGCGATCATCCGCGACTATCCCGACAAAGTGACAAAGCCGCCGGCACTGCAACGTGATCGCGCCGTACGTGACGGCCCCTGGCAATCGCAATGAATCGCCTACGTTGCGAGAAGCGCTGCCGCAACTCACGCTCATCGCCCGTACCGTGGGCTTGGACCTGCGGGGCACCATCGTGAGTCTGGATGGCGTGTACGATTGCCGGCAGTAGAGCCATTTTTAACAGCGACACCCACCCAAGCGTGCGGCTCGGAACACTTCGGTGCACAACTCTCCCGAGACGGGCCGCTGCAGTGTTCAGTCAGGAGCGCACATCATGCCTAGTTAACCTTACTAAGCGTGCTCGTGTCGACGTGGGAAAACGGCTTGCCGTACACATTCAATCCTGTTGTTTGTGCGTATTTCAGCGTGTCTCCCGATATATCAAACGTGATCGTAAAGCCAGTGACGTCGTCATTTTTCACCATGTACTGGGACTCGGCCACACCCTTGGATTGCGATGTCAGCGTCATTTTACTTCCCGGTTTCCCTTCAGCTACGACGCAAACCCCTCTGGGAATACAGAATGTGTCATATACCATCTGACTCTTCTTGTCATATAAAAGGTAACCTCTTTGGTCATGGAATTTCTTGTTATCCCTTTTTCTGAACACTTCAAGTTTGTAGTACATTGCAGCGAGGTACTGATCAGATGCGTTTTTGGCATCAGCTGCCGGCTCAAAGGATAATGTTTCGTAGTACGGCTCCACAGCGGGCCCTCCCTTGCCGACCTTTGAACCCGCCTGGCCCGGCGCCACATCTGTGCCTCCTGACGCGACAGTCTTCCAGGTCCCTACAAATTTAGCCAGGGGACCGAAATCCATTCCATTGATCACAGTTTCCTGTGCGTACGATGCGGTGACCGGAGCAACAAGCGCAGCGGCAACCGTGATGGTTCTGATAATAGACTTCGCGGGATACGATTTCATAATGGTATTCTCCGTCGGATTGCTTGGTGAAAGCACCTTACCAAAGGACTATCCTCGAAACGAGTGCATGAAAATGAAATTAAATTCATGTGGTTCTCTGCGACTTCGCCCTCAAGCGCAAAGCTCGCCAGTTTTCTGGTCTATGAAATAACTTTCACATAGATACACCCGATGTTAAAGGCTAGGTCGACTACATTTTCGGCAATGGGTCGGTCTCACCGCGCGCTGATCGATCGTATCGACAAAGATATGTGTGACACACTGAGGACCGAAACCGCGCGAGAGCAGCGGCTGAGGATCGAACTTATGAAGACCATTAAGCTAACCTATCTCTCTCTGCTATTGGGGCTGAGCCTGCTGTGGGTTATGGCCGATGATTTCTCAAGCGCACTGCACGCATTCCGTGCTTTGCAGCTATCGATGATCAACTTCACCGGCCTTCTCGCGATCGGATGCATGAGTGCCGGCATGCTTCTCGCGATGCGGCCGACCCGTGTTGAACCGTTTCTCGGCGGTCTCGACAAGACCTACCGTCTGCATAGATGGCTTGGTATCAGTGCACTGGTGCTTGCCATAGTTCATTGGCTCTGGGTCAAGATGCCGAATTGGTTCGTCGGTCTGGGCTGGATGCAAAAGCCATTGCGCAAAACGGTGTCGTCGCCGGGGGAAACGCTGCCTGCCGTTGCCCATTTCCTGGCCACGCAGCACGGGCTCGCCAGAAGCACTGGCGAATGGGCGTTTTACGGGACAGTGGTGCTTGCTCTCGTTGCCTTGCTGAAAAGCTTTCCTTACCGCCATTTCTTCAAGACCCATCGACTTATGGCAGTTGTGTATCCCGCGCTGGGGTTCCACGCGATCGTGCTGATGAAGCCCAGCTACTGGAACGCAGCCATCGGCCCGGTCGTGGGACTGCTCGTGCTTGCGGCCACGCTGGCAGCCGCCGTCTCACTGCTGCGCCGGGTTGGACACACGCGGCGGGCGGTCGGAGTCATCGAGAGCCTCGTACATTATCGGGACATGCGGGTGCTCAGTGTGGCGATCAAACTGAGAGACCGCTGGCTCGGTCATGCCGCCGGTCAGTTTGCGTTTGTCACCTTCGATGCCGCAGAGGGCGCGCATCCGTTTACCATTTCATCTTCATGGTATGAGGACGGGATGCTGCGCTTTCATATCAAAGGCATTGGCGACTACACCGAGAAATTGCCTGAAACCCTGAAGACCGGCGGTCTCGTGACCGTCGAAGGGCCCTATGGCGCCTTCGACTTTTGCGGCAACAAGCCGAGGCAAATCTGGATCGCCGGTGGCATCGGCATCACGCCGTTTCTTGCCCGGATGCAGGCGCGAGCGCGCCACGCCGATGAGCCGGATGCGCGCGCCGTGGACCTGTTCTACAGCACTAATGCACACGACGAAGAGTTCATCGGCGCAATGCGGCAACTGGCAACCGGCGCAAACGTACGCCTTCATGTGCTGGTTAGCGGCAAGGACGACCGCCTGACAGCGACGCGCCTCTGCGAGATCGTCCCGGCATGGACGTCCGCGGATGTCTGGTTTTGCGGACCCGCGGCGTTCGGTCGGGCGCTACGGGAGGATTTGGTGCGGCTCGGATTGGCACAAGCGGATTTCCATCAAGAACTGTTCGACATGCGCTGAGTAGCCCCAGCGAGGCGGTTGCGATGTCCGGCGAGGCCGGCGTTACCACGCGCCGGCATTACCCGGAACCGCTTGGGCCGGCACCGACCAACTCCTTTATCAGGAAGGCGCCCACAAGTTGAAGGTGTGCGGCATACAGCGGCACCCTGAAGATTGCACCGATCACGACGAATACCCCGGCCGACAGGATTTCTGGCGCAAACACTGAGCTATGCCGGACTGAGCAAGCCTGACAACGTCGGAAATCGCTGTCGAGCAGATGGGCGCCGACATTGCCGAAGGCCATTTCACAGCGGCACCCTATTTTCGTTCAATCGCGTCAGCGACCAATCGTGCCTGCCTGGAGAAGTTCGGCCGAATGTACAGATGTAAAACCGTACCGAATGCAAGCTGGGAGGCAGCTTACTTTCAGGTCCATCTCTTTGCACGGGCAATGTGCGCCGCTGGTTCTGCGGACATCGAGACGCTAATGCCGGAGTTGCTTCGCAGCAAATTTGACGCACCGCAGGGCCCGGTCAGTATTGATCCGTCGACTCACCATACACATTTGAATCCGCGCATCGGTCGCGTGAACCGCGAAGGACAATTCGACATCGTATGGGAGTCGCCGGCACCCATACGGCCCGATCCTTATCTCGTCGCCCACGCGCTCGGTGACTGGATGGTTCGATGACGCGTGGGAGCTGTAAATGAACGACGATGACCGGGCCGGTCACGGAAGGCCGGCGCAGGCCCCGCCGATCTCGCATCTGCTAAGCGATTTGCGGTCACTGCGTGTCTGCGTGTTTCATCCGCACGACAGCGACGGTGCGCAGCTTGCGCAACAACTCGAGCGCATCGGGTGTAGCGTTCAGGCTTTCTGGCCGCCATTGCAATCGCCGCCGCACAGAACCGACGTCGTTTTCTTTGCGCTTCTTCCCGACAAGTTGAACGCCATTGACGACTGGTGTACAGACGATGACTCGCCGCCGACAATCGCGGTTCTCAACTACGAGAACCCCACTATCATGGAGGCAATGCTGCGAATCGACGCAAAGGCTGTCGTCACCTCCCCCATCCGGTCATTCGGCCTGCTGAGCGCACTTGTTCTCGCGCGCGAGATCGGCCGTGAGCGCAAGAAGCTACGCAAACGAATCGTGCGCCTCGAAGAAAAGGTCGGCAGCGCCCGCAAAGTCTCGGAGGCTCAGGACATTCTGTGCGGTCAGCGCCGCGTCTCTAAGGACGAAGCATACAAGATCATGCGCGAGCAAGCGATGACCAAGCGCATGACGGTCGAAGATATCGCCTCGGCCATCATCAACGCGAGCGACATACTCTCATCTGGCGGAGGACCGCGTTCAGGTTAACCGTTTCTGTTAGCTGCGATACCGCCTTTGTGCCGCTATGACACCCGGAAGCCGCTAACGCGGCTCCCGATGTAGGCGATGCCATGACGGGGCCGTCCGGAACACGCATTGCAAGCGATGACATGGCTGTTGCATGTCAGCAAGCAGGTTTTGTGTCAAAAGCAGGGACGCCCCATGTCGATATCGGCGAGTCAGAAACATCAATCTAATAAGATCACAAATCATTCTCGTTGACATTAAATTTGGCAATTAAAACAATAACTTAGCGACATTACCTTGTAATAGCGTGCCATAATCTGGCCCGATGATTTTCTGCCAGACGCAACACAGATGAAACTAGGGTAAAAGACAAATGAACGATGATGAACAAGGCCGCCATCAGGCGGCACGCCGCAGCACTCTGGTAAGTGTTGTAGTTAATCTCCTGCTCGCACTCACGCAGATTGTGATCGGTGTAATGGCAAGGTCCCAAGCGTTGCTGTCAGATGGAGTTCACTCTTCATCCGACCTCTTGTCAGACTTTGCCGTACTGTTTGCCGGTCAACATAGCAAGAAAGGTCCGGACGAGGATCATCAATACGGCCATCAACGGTTTGAAACGGCGGCGTCGCTTGCTTTGGGCTTACTTCTGCTAGCCGTCGGCATGGGAATGCTCCGGAGTGCTGCGCTCAAGTTTGAACATCCGTTCGCGATTCCCGCCGTGCATATCGAAGCACTGTGGGTGGCACTGGGTGCCCTCGTATCCAAAGAGCTACTGTTCCGTTACATGTTGACCGTTGCCAAACGGGTGCGCTCCAGCATGCTGATTGCAAACGCATGGCATGCCCGTTCGGATGCGGCATCGTCGTTCGTCGTCGCCTTGGGTATTGCAGGCAACCTGCTGGGATACCCGCTGCTGGACCCGATCGCCGCCCTGATCGTCGGCTTCATGGTAAGCAAAATGGGCTGGGGATTTGCCTGGGATGCGATGCATGACCTCATGGATCGCGCGGCTGACGCGGAAGCAGTGGCCGCTATCCGTAGTACCTTGCGCGGGACACCTGGCGTGATTGGTCTTCACGACCTGCGCACCCGGAAAATGGGCGACCTGATTGTGGTCGACGTTCATCTGGAGGTCAGTGATCAGCTCTCTATCGTAGAAGGTCACGACATTGCGGCCGCGGCTCGTCAAAGCGTGATTAGCAGGCATGCGGTTCTCGATGTGATGACGCACATCGATCCGGTACCGGCTGGGCACTGTGGACAAACACCAACCGTAGCACAAGCTTGGTAAGTTTCAGATTGTTCGGCACCGGCGGCGGCCATAACCGTCAGGTCGGCTGGCCGATGCCGCGCGTCAAACAAGATCGGAGGTCTCTCATCCAGATTGTCGCGCCACAATCTGCTGCCGCACCTCCACCGGCAGATGCGCCCACTCGGGCGTCTCTGGGCAAGGCTGAAACAGATCGGGTTGATCGCCCGGAGGGGGGCTCGGAACGCGTCGCATCGGCTCCTCGTGTAAAGGACAAAGGACGGTGCTCGGCTTGTACCGCATCGAGTTGTGCGGCGAGACACTTATCGGTCAACAGGCGCTTCAGTTCAAGTAGTGCCTCGCAGTCTGCAATTTGCAATACTGAATATATGATGTGACGGCGGATAACTGGGTCAACCTAAAAACCGCAGTTGAGGCTGCCGGAACGGTCGGAGAAGCAATAGGGATGCGGCGCGCTACAAAATTGGCATACTCACCAAATGGGTGAAACAGGAGACGGGCAGATAGCCGCGCTGGGGCAGGCTGTTGAGCCGATGGTGGTCGATACGCTGGGCGGTCGGATGCAGGTGGTGTGCTGGGACGGGTCGTCACAAGCCACGCCCAATGGCCAGTTAGTGTTCTTTGCAGAGTTCCTGCGCGCTGCAGGCGTGTTTGACGAATGGGTGCGAGCCTGCCCGCTCGAATACCGCAGCGGCAATGCGCCGGGCAAGCGGGATGTACTGGGCACCTTGTTGCTTGCGATTCTGGCAGGCCACCGGCGGTATGCGCACATATCGTCGCTGCGCGGGGATGGAGTGGCGGCACAGGCGCTGGGCATGGATCGGGTTGTCAGTGAAGATGCGCTGCGACGGGCGTTGTCGCGCATCGATGAGACGGCGAGCGCGGCGTGGCTGTGCCCGGCGCTGATGGGCAGCGTGCAGGATGCGCTGGAGCAGCCGTGGATCCTTGACATCGACGCGAGCATCAAGCCGCTGCACGGGCGACAGGAAGGCGCGGAGATCGGCTACAACCCGCACAAGCCGGGGCGGCCAGGTCACGTCCTGCACACGTATCGGCTTGGCAACCTTCGGCTGGTGCTCGATGTGCAGGTCAGTCCGGGCAAACAGCACACCTCGGCACATGCGAAGGCCGGGCTTGGCCGGGTGCTTGACGAACTGGGTAGCCGGCGTCCGGCGATAGTGCGTGGCGATTGCGGCTATGGCAACGAAGGCATTCTGGTAGAACTCGAACAACGACAGCAACCGTACCTGCTGAGGCTGCGCCAGACGAAGAACGTTCAGCGGCTGATTGTGCGACAGTTCGGTCGCAGTGACTGGAGCCGGCCCGATGCACAGGGCTGCCAGGTAGTCGAAGATCATCTGCAGCTCACCGGCTGGTCGGCGAAGCGGCGCGTCGTGATTGTGCGCCGGCGCATTCACGGCGCACTGGCTCGCGAGAGCCGCGATACCAACGGGCAACTTCGGCTGACGCTGGCCGAAGATGCGGTGCTCGATGCCGACCCGATGTGGGAATATACGGTGCTGGTAACCGACATCTGTTATCCGCTGGAGGCGATCGCCCAGCTGTACCGGGATCGCTGCGACTGCGAAAACGGTTTCGACGAACTGAAGAACCAGTGGGGGCTGGGCGGCTTCACCACGCAGGACATCGCCCGCTGCCAGACGACGGCACGGGCCGGCGCGCTGGTCTACAACTGGTGGAGCTGGTACTGTCGGGCCGCCCATCCAGGCGCACGTCTCGAAGCGTTGACAAGCCGGCCCCTGCTGCTGGCGGCGGTCGGCACGATGGCCAGCCACGCCGGACAGACGCAGCTATATCTCACGCCGTTGCATGCGAAGGTCGACACGATCAAATCGCTGGTCGCCAATGTTCGTGCGGCTCTGGGCCACGTCGCACGCTTTGCGGAGCAGTTCCCGAAGCTCGACCGATGGCGCGAGCTGCTGCGCTACATCTGCGCACGCATCACCGCATCTACACCGCTGCAACGGACTCCGATCGCTGCGATTGCAGGTAACTGCGGTTTTTAGGGTCAAACATCCACTGCGGCATCTCCGATACGCGTGCTGTTGCCTCGAGAGGGTCGAGTGCACATCGGAAGAATGATCTCGCCATTCTTCTCGACTACGTTGAAGATCCAGGCCACTCGACCGAACCACGAGTGCCAGCGATAGAGAGCTTCTCGTGACTCGGTAATGTGGGTGTTGTGTTTGCGGCTTGTATAACCGCAGTCGTCGTCATTCGTCGCTCAGCTTCGTATCGCCAGTTCAGTTTCTGCGAGACTGGATCAAAGCTCAGCAGATCAAGGATGTCGCTGCATAACTCGGGATCTGTGGAAGGCAAAAAACCGAGGGAAGGTTAGACATTGCTGATCCACGGGGCGCGCAGCGTGCTCTTCCACAGCAAGCACGCTGCATCGTGGGCGGAGCGGTTGCAGAAGCGCAGACCCTCCAATGTGGTAACCGTTGCACTTGCTAACAAGATGGCCCGAACGGCGGTTCTCGCGCATGGCACGCCGGACAACCCGGCGCCCCCCAGTGCACAACCAGCCATACGCTGAACTACAAGGATACGCATCTCTTCGAGCGTGTTGTCAGCTAGGCTCCGGCCATTTCGTTTCATGGGCGATGCTCTCAATAACAACAGATAGCGTAACACCACGCTACGGCGGCGCCAGATCAGTTTGATCGACTGATCGATCTGTGTGGACTGACCGACGAGCGCGGCCAGTTTGCCGCCGGTCGCACGGTTGAGGATGCGGGTGAAGCGTTCAAAAGGGCTTGCGTGCTGTACCAACACAAGCAGCGGTGTGGGCGCGACGACGCCCCATGCCAAGTCGGCGGCTAGGTGCAGCGTGCCGGACGTCGCATGGGCGAACAGGAAGCCGATGCCGATCATCGTGAACATCAACTGGCTGATCAACGTAAGCTGCTTATCGACGATGAGACTCGCCGCCGCGGATCTACTCAACGGTTACATCCTGCGTCGGCAGACATTCAACGTCTAGCAACGCGCGTATTGAGCGATAGTCGTCGGCGTGCGCTGGACGGATGACAAAGGCGTTCATATGGTGATCCAGTCAGTTTCCGTGTTTTCTGTCCGATCGAAGCGTTGCGCAAAGTGCATAGGGCGCAATCACCGAAGATATTCGGACCCAGTGTCACTGCGGCGCTTCGAAATGTCGGCGGTCAATGTTGATGCCCCACGCACACAAAAGGCGATACATGAAAGCCAGTTACCGGCGCCCGCCTTTGCGGGCAGCAAAAAGGACAGACCGGACTCCTCCACGACTGAAGTGCAGCATGTCACGACGGCGGGCACGGCGCACGTATACACGAGCAGCGAATTTATCTTGCGCCATTACTGTCGGTCCTGCCGTCGCTTTACGGCTGGAAAACTGCCATTCGACGCCGCAACCGACGCTGCGATGGATCCTTAATCATTTTTCACCATCGGTTCAGGTTCTATTCAGCGCGCGCTGGTACTGTCATGACCAGTCCTCGGGGCGCGTCGCCACGGCGCGATATGGGGTGCGCAGACCAGCACCAACTGGCCAACCGAGGTATCACCTGGAGGCCGGCGAATTGCAAAGCAAGTATCTGCATGCGGCATATCGTCTGCTCGTGAATACCGCTCCTGCGGTCGTCGACCCACGCATCGATAGGCGCTCAGCCACATATGGCAGAATGCGACGTACTCTCACGATAGCCGCATTAATTGCGGCGCTGCTTGACCCGGTCGATGCCGCTCAAGCGACGCCTGTCGTCGATGCTGAATTGCCGGCTTATCGGCCGGAAACGCGGGTCGATGGGTCGATCAACAGCGTCGGCGATCAGGCGATGAAGCCACTGATGAATGACTGGCTTGAAGCGTTCAAAAAGCATCAACCTGGCATGCGCCGTGGCTCGAACTGGCAGCATATAAGCGACGTACAAGCATTCGGCGCCTTGATGTACGGCAATGCGGATATTGCGCCACTCACTCGCGCCCCGTACCCAAGCGAACTTCAACCCTATGCACATCAGTTCTCCGGTGACATGATGAAATCGCCGCTGTTGGTGCATGTCGGAAATTGGACGGGACGTGCCGCGTACATCGCGGTCAACCAACGCCCCGGCGCGCCATTGCCGCAAAAACTCAAGGAATTCCTCGTCTTCATGATCAGCCACGACGGACAGGAAATCCTAGCGAGACACACTGGCTTTCAACCACTGAGCGCGAGTGAGGCGGCGCAGGAAAGTACGAAACTGCAAGCTTTCCTCCCGCCGCTCGATCCTGCTTTGCCGGTCTACGCAAAGGTCGAAGGCTTGCACGGCAGGATCGACAGCATCGGCAGCGATGGCATGAAATCGTTGATGGATACGTGGATTCAGGACTTTCATCGTGTCCAGCCGCGCGTACGCAAAGGCGAACGATGGGAACATCTGGGCACTCTGAACGGCTTCCACGCCTTGCTCCTCAACGATACCGACATCGCGCCGATGGGCCGCGAGTTATGGCCGCAGGAAAGTCTCGCATACGAATCCACGCATCACCAGAAGGTGCCGTTCGAAATCCGCGTCGCGCGCGGTGGATTCAATACCCCGCAACGCACAACCGCACAGGCCATCTTCGTGCCTGAGAACAACCCATTGACAAAGATCACCGTGCCGCAACTCGCCGATATCCTCGGCGAGCACGCGACTATTGTGCGCTGGGGGCAACTCGGATTGAAGGGAGAATGGGCAAACCGCCCTATTACGATTTACATGCCACCTCGCGCCGCACCCAATGCGATGTCAATGCAGATCATGGTGCTCAAGGGAGGCCAATGGAACCACGCGGTGCATGAAGGTTCCATCCCTCAGACCGCGGACTCAATTGCTGGCGACCCAGGCGCGATTGGCTTCGGCGGTCTGGAGGAAGGCGGTAGCGGGCTAAAGGCCTTAGCGGTGGCCAGCAAAGCGGACGGACCGTTCTTTACCCTCGATGCCGGGAACGCCGCCAGCGGCCGATATCCGCTCACGCGCTACATGTATATCCGCATGAACCGGCCGATATCGAAACCCGTAAAAGCGTTCCTGCGCTATGTCCTCAGCCGCGCCGGCCAAGAGCGCGTGCGATATTCCGCCTACTTCCCACTGAACGCAGTTGAGGTGCAGCAGGAACTTGCGAAACTCAGGTAGGCACCACGACGTTGCGCCTTCTGGCCGCGCTAAGTCGCGCCTCCTCTTGCCAACCCGGCCGTCCTCTGCCCGGTTGGCCGGAGCCGCGATGCTACTGGCATAGGTGCCTCCTCGCTTTGCAGCTGTCAAGTCGAGTCCCGCCGTTTGTTGCCCAATATCGGCAAGCTAGTCCCTGAACAGACTTTCACTTTCGATTCAGACAGCTTTTAGGCTGCTTCTCTATAAATGAGAGTGTTCAATAGGCGACCCACGAAAAAACCCGGTGGCCTGTGTTCGACCAGGCCTTGCCGAGCGCGACTCGTGCGAAGCCAAGAAACTGACATTCAGGAGATCGCACGATGAAACGAGTGGCTTTGCGCATTGCCGTTGCCGGTTTGATCATGGGCACCATGTCTCATTCGGCCTTCGCGGGCAACGAAAAAATTACGCTGATGGTCGGTGGTATGGAGAAGCAGATTTATCTGCCGGCCAAGCTCGCAGAACAACTGGGTTACTTCAAGGAGCAAGGGCTCGAGGTCGAGCTACTGAATGAAGCGGCTGGCGTCGACGCGGAAAACGAACTGCTCGCCGGACAGGTGCAAGGCGTTGTCGGCTTTTACGATCACACCATAGACCTGCAATCGAAAGGCAAATTTATCGAATCGGTCGTGCAGTTTAGCCACACGCCCGGAGAGGTAGAACTGATCTCCGCGAAATTGGCCGATAAGGTTAAGTCGCCTGCCGATTTCCGTGGCAAGACACTCGGCGTGACAGGACTCGGTTCCTCGACCAATTTTCTCACGCAGTACCTCGCGGTATCGCATGGTGTGCCCATTAGCGAAGTCACCTCGCTCGCGGTCGGTGCTGGCAACACGTTCATCGCGGCGCTCAAGCAGGGCAAGATCGACGGCGGCATGACGACGGAGCCGACCATCTCGCGCCTGCTGAAGACAGGCGACGCCAAGGTGTTGGTCGATCTGCGCTCGCCCGAAAGCACCCAGAAGTGGCTGGGTGGCTTGTATCCGGCAGCTTCCCTCTACATGCAAACGTCTTGGGTCGAAACTCACCAGGCTACCACGCAGAAACTGGCGAACGCCTTCGTCAAAACGCTTCGTTATATCTCGAGTCATAGCGCTGAGGAGCTCGCCGCGAAGATGCCCGCCGACTACTACGCGGGCGACAAAGACAGTTACGTCAAAGCGCTGGCCGCTGGCAAGGTTTCGTTCATTCCTGACGGCCGCATGCCGCAATCGGGTCCGCCGACGGTCCTGAAGGTGCTGTCAGCCTTCGACCAGAGCGTCAAGGGCCGCCCCATCGACCTCGCCAAGACGTACACCACGAAGTTTGTTGCTGCCGTTCCGGAAAGTTGACTTCGAAGTGCGTGTCCCCGACCTCCTGGCATCGTGGCTGCGGCCGTTTCTTCCTAAACGGCGCGGAACTCATTGCCCTGCCCCTATATGCGGACGCCGCGACTGCTCTGGGCGCGCAAACTCAACAACGAAATCTGCACTCGAGGTGATTGATATGAAAGTCCAACCTGCAAACAAGCTTGCGGCCGCACACATCCCCGACGACGCGCCCGCAATTGAACTCGACCGTGTCAGCCGCCGGTTTATTAGCCCCGAGGGCAAGGCCATTATGGCGCTACAGAACTTCACAATGAGCGTGAAGAAAGGTCAGTTCTGTGCCGTGGTCGGCCCGACCGGCTGTGGCAAATCCACCACGCTTAGCCTGATCACCGGGCTTGCGCGCCCCAGTGCCGGCACGGTGCGCATCTGGGGCCATCCGGTGACGGGCATCGACCGCCGCATTGGCTTCGTGTTCCAGACCGA
Source organism: Paraburkholderia sp. SIMBA_054 (assembly GCF_046534875.1). Taxonomy (NCBI): domain Bacteria; kingdom Pseudomonadati; phylum Pseudomonadota; class Betaproteobacteria; order Burkholderiales; family Burkholderiaceae; genus Paraburkholderia; species Paraburkholderia sp. SIMBA_054. The sequence goes on from NZ_JAWRXV010000029.1 coordinate 115,102, forward strand.
CGCGGTCTTCCCGTGGAAGAACGTGCTGGATAACGTCGCCGCCGGCCCGCTCTATCGCGGCATGCGCAGGGACGAGGCCAACGACAAAGCCATGGACTGGATTCGCCGCGTCGGCCTCGCGCGCTTCGAACGTCATTACCCGCACCAGCTGTCGGGGGGTATGCGCAAGCGTGTCGCGCTCGCGCAAACCTTCATCAATGAGCCTGAAATCCTCCTGATGGATGAACCATTTTCGGCGCTCGATGTGCAGACCCGCGCGCTGATGCAGGATGAACTGCTCCATCTATGGGGCGGCAACGGCGCGTCGGTGGTCTTCGTCACACATGACATCGAAGAAGCCATCGCCCTCGCCGACAACGTCTTCGTGCTCACATCAGGGCCAGCGACGGTCAAGACCACCTATGAAATCGACCTGCCGCGGCCTCGCGAAGTGTCGGAGGCGCGCTATTCGCCACGCTTCATCGAATTGTCCCGTCAAATCTGGAACGATTTGCGCGACGAAGTTCACATCTGACGGTCAGCCTGAATAGTGAGGATTGCAATGAATACTCGAACAACCGCATTACCGGTGCATGAAGTCGAACTGCGCCAGGTGGAACTCGAAGCGCTCGGCAGAATGCGCCGCCGCCAGAATCTGGTTCATGCGCTTCGCGTCGCGGTACTTGTCGTGACGCTGGGTGGCTGGGAACTCGCAGGAAGGATCGGCTGGATCGATCCGTTCTTCTTCTCCATGCCGTCGATGATCGTCGGCCAGATCTGGACATGGATCACCGAGGGCACGTCGCAAGGTCCGCTGTGGGTGCAGGTTCTGGTGACTCTGGAGGAGACCGCGCTCGGTTTTCTGATCGGCGGCGTGGGCGGTGTCATCGCCGGCATCGCGCTTGGCCGCAACAAACTGCTAGCCGATGTCTTCAGTCTCTACATCAAGATCGCCAATTCGATTCCGCGTGTCGTGCTTGGATCGGTGTTCATCATCGCGCTGGGTCTGGGCATGGCGTCGAAGGTCGCGCTCGCTGTCGTGATGGTTTTCTTCGTCGTGTTCGCCAATGCCTTCCAGGGCGTGCGTGAAGCCGACCGCAATCTGATCGCCAACGCCCACATCCTCGGTGCCACGAAGCGTCAGGTCACGATGACGGTGGTGCTGCCGGCCGCGATGAGCTGGATCCTGGCGAGTTTGCACGTCAGCTTCGGTTTCGCGCTGGTTGGCGCCGTGGTCGGCGAGTTTCTCGGTTCGCGGCAAGGCATCGGTCTTCTGATTTCGACCGCGCAGGGCGCGTTCAATGCGGCCGGGGTGTTCGCCGCGATGATCGTGCTGGCCGTCGTCGCGCTGGGGGCGGAGTTTTTGCTCACTCAATTCGAAAACAGGCTGCTCAAATGGCGCCCACCGCAATTCACCGAAAACGGCCATTAACACGCAAAGGCGGCGGCAGCGTCGGCCGCCCGCACCGTTCCAATGCCGGTCGCCGTCTGTCTCCGGACTGCCTTCGCGCGGCGTCAGCAACCAATACCGACCATCGATTTCGTCCCATGCCCGACACAACCTTCGCGCCGCGCCCCTTGCGCCGCAAGCGGGAATGCCCGCACGCCGTCCTCGCGGCGCTTGCTGCTACCACCTTGCTGTGTTGTCACGGCGCGCTCGCCAACCCGCCGTTCTTGACCGACGATGCCGAGCCCGTCGAAAAGGGGCACTTCGAGATCGACGCAGGTGCCACGGGCACCATCAGGCAAGCAGAGCATAGCGGCTCACTGCCCTCGCTGGAGGTCAACTACGGTGTGGTCGACAATCTCGAAGCCAGCGTGAACCTTGGCATGTCGTTCATGCACTCCGACGGCGAGAAGTTTCACTACGGCTTCGGCGACGCCGAACTCGTCGTTAAGTACCGTTTCATCACGGAAGACGAAAACGGTATTCGCCCTCAAGCGGCATTCGCGCCAAGTGTTACCTTTGCGACGGGTAATGATCGTCTCGGTCTCGGCGACGGGCACAATCACGTGTACCTGCCCTTATGGATACAGAAGTCGATTGGCGACTGGACGACCTCCGGCGGCGGTGGCTACGTCGTCAATCGTCACGCAAACGAGAAGGGCTATTGGCTTGCGGGATGGGCGGTGATGCGCAAGATCAATGAGCGCCTGGAGCTTGGCGGCGAGGTGTTCTACGCGGGCGCCGCAAAAAGCGCCGACCCGTCCACGGTCTCGTTCAATCTTGGCGGCAAGTACAGCTTCACCGAGCACGATCGCCTGATGGTCTCCTTCGGACGTGGCATCACTCATGTCAATGAAAGCAATCAGTTCTCGTACTATGTCGGCTACCAGCGTGATCTGTGAGTACACGGAAAAAGGTGCGTCGATTCGGCGTGTCCCCATGCGCGGAGGCGTGCCCGTCATGCCTCGCGCCCGTCAGGTCGCGTCGGCTTCCCGTAACGTAGTACCGTGCGACGCATCTGCAGGCCCGTCGCTCGCCGTCGCGGCGGGCAACTCGAACACCACGCGAAGGCCGCTGCCAGGGGTGGGCTCGACGTAGATGCGCCCGCCGTGCAACTCCACCAGGCTGCGGCAGATGGCAAGACCCAGGCCGGTGCCCTTGTCCTCGCCGGGACGCGGAATGCGCACGAAACGCTCGAAGATGTGCTCCCGCTGCTCGGCGGGCACGCCCGGCCCTTCGTCCTCGATACTCACTTGCCAGAGCCCATCGAGCAGCGCGGAGCGCAATGTGACCCGTCCGCCCGGCGGGGATGCCGAGAGCGCGTTGCTCAACAGATTGAGCAGCACCTGGCGCAGCCATTTTGGCTCTATGGCGACCTGGCCGCGACCATGGTGAGTGAAGAAAAAGCGCAGTCTGCGGTGCTCCGCCAACACATGGGCGTCTTCGGAAAAGCTGTGCAGGAACGGTTCGGGATCGTGCAGTTTCAAATCGAGCGTCATCGCTCGCGCATCGGCACGCGAAAGCAACAGCAAGTCCTCGATGATCCGGTTGAGATGTGCAAGCTCCTTGATCTGGACCTGCACAGACTGTTCCTGCGCTGGCGACAACTGCCCATCCAACACGAGCTTCTCCGCCTGCAGCCTCACAAGCGTCAAAGGCGTCTTCAGCTCGTGGGATGCCTCGGCGGTGAAGCGACGAATCTGATCGAACGAGATTTCCAGGCGGTCGAACATCTGATTGAGCAGGCGCGCAAGGTCGGAAATCTCATCCTTTGCCGCCGAGACGGGAATGCGTTCGCTGAGATTGTCGGAGCGGATACGGTTCGCCGTGTCCTGGATCGTGCGCACCGGGCGCAATGCAATACGGCCGAAACCATAGCCAATGACGCTGCTGACCATCACCATGACCAGCAGCAATTCATAGAAGGTTCGCTCGTAGCCTTCCATCACCACGCGCACCTGGCTCTTCGAGGTGGCGATGATGACCTTGTAAGGCCCTAACGAAAATGCGCCCGCCCGCAGTTCACCCAGACCTTCAACGACGGCATTGAAAACAGCCTCCCGCGGGCGAGCCGGAATACGGTGGCCGTCGAGGCCTTGTGAGCGAAACACGACTTCGCCGCCGGGTGCGTCGACCTCGACCTGAAAGAGTTCCGGGTCATCCGTCAGAGCATGCAGGCGCTGCCGCAGCACTTCCATTGAAGACGTTTCCGCAGCGGACCCGACCCCGGACTTGAGTTGCTCGAACTCGGAGCGATTGAGCAGGTCGAGCGCATGAATCGCATGCTGTTCGATGAAATAGCGACCGGCCATGAACAGCAACGCGAACGTAACCGTCGAGGCAATCATGTAACAGATTGCCAGCCGGGCTCCGATCGATTTCATATCAGTTGGTAGCCTACGCCGCGTACTGTCTTGAAGAGCGATTTGCCGAGGGGCGCCTCGATCTTCGCACGCAATCTGCTCATGTAGACATCGAGCAGATTCGTGTCGACGTCATAATGCGATTCCCAGATTTTTTCGGAGATCAGAGTCCGGGTCAAAATCCGTCCAGGGTTTTGCAGGAATATTTCAAGCAGCGCAAATTCGCGGCTGGTGAGATCGACCGGTTGTCCGTTCAACTGCACCGTGCGGCTCAAGAGATCGAGCTTGATGCCCTGGTGTTGCAGCAGCGTGTCCTTTACCGCTGACTGGCGCCGCAACAGCGAGCGCATGCGGGCGAGGAGTTCTTCCAGACTGAAGGGCTTGGGCAGGTAGTCGTCCGCACCCACGTCGAGCCCGCTGACGCGATCCTCCACAGCGTCGCGCGCGCTGAGGATCAGCACCGGCTCATTGAACCCAGCCCTGCGCCACTCGCGCAGCAGCGCCAGCCCGTCGCCGTCAGGCAATCCTATGTCCAGCACGATGACGTCGTAAGTGGTCTCGCAGAGAGCCTCGCGTGCCTCGGTGCAGCTTCCTACCCAGGTGGCCGTATAGGCACGCTCGATAAACGCCTGCTTAAGAAACAGACCGAGCTTGCGCTGGTCTTCGACGATGAGGATTTTCATATCACCAGGACGCTCCAACCGTTGTCTTGGGCTGTGGCTTCAGGCTATCGCAAAGGCGCTGCTGTCACAAGCAATCCGTCACACGACGCCCATCGCCGGGCGCTTTGAACCGTGCGGCAACACATCCCAGTCGCCATCGCCATGGCGGAAAAAATAGATCAAAAAGGGGCCTGTCGATCTGCACGCTTCGACGCACACGCAACGCCTTCCATCCGAACTTGCGTGGCTCCCTCGTTTTACACGCGCCGACGTGGCGGGGGCCATCACGAGCCACTTCTCGATCATGTAACGCAAGGACCTCTGGGTCGTTTCCATCTCCTGCTCCTTCAATTCCGTAGCTGATGCCGCCCGCCCCGGTCGCCCGTTTGCAGTCCCGGTAAGGCGTGATGCCTGCGCCTCCGTCGCACATTGAATAGAACGGATATCGCGTCAACCTGGCCTCGTTTAACCCGTTTAACCGCGCTGAGGATTCTCGAGGGGGTAGTTTGTCGCGTGCATGAGTCAAGGCTAGTGGCGCAACCTAAACGCAACCTGAATTTTGGTGTCAGTAGGAACCCTGAGATAGCAGCTCGCGCACAAGGGATGATCAGGTCGATGCGGGGCGCCGCGGCGGCGGGAGCCGCGCGATGGAGCGAGGACGCGCCTCGCAACCGCGCGCTTTCAGTTTTTCGCCACGGGGCGAATCAACGGGTCCGGTACAACGTCGAAGCGCAGCAGCGCACCGCCTGCCTTGGTTTTTCCGGGAGATACCGCGACGTATAGCTGGCGCAATTCAGGCACAAGAATGGCCGTCTTGGCGCCCGTGGCCGTCGGCACGCGGGCGACCTCCTCGTAATGGTTCTCGTCCTGTTGCTGGATCACGCTGATGTAGTCATCACCGGCTACGTAAATGCGCTGATTGGCTTTATCGAACATCACCTGGTTCGTCCGCTGGGGCGCGACGAAATCGGCCAACGCCGCACCCGTTCTCGCGTCGAGCACCAGCAGCTTGAATGGCTTGCGCGTGCTGACGAACAATCGTTGATGCGTTTCGTCGAACGCCATTGCTGCGTTTAACTCGGCGCCCTTGATGGGCCAGCTGTCGATCACACGGCGGTTGGTCTTGTCGAGTACCGCTATCGTGCTTTTGCCGGTCAGGTTAACGAAGAGTCGCTGGCCGCGCTGCTCCGCCACCATCGACTCTGTGAAGTCGGTATCGAAGCTCAGCTCGCCGATGCGCTCGCCAGTTCGCGGATCTATCTCCGAAATGATCGAGCGGGACATCTTCGGCTCGGCGTTTTTCCCGCCAGTGACCACATATAGATGCTCGCGCGACGCATCGTAGTACATCGAGTCCGCGCCGGCGTTGAGCGCGATGGACCCGATGATGCCATAGCTGACGGCATCCACCACCTTCGTCATGCCAGCACCGCTATCGGTGACAATCAGACGCTTGACATCGGGCAGGTAGAGGATACCGTGAGGATGCTCGAAACCCTTGATCGTTTTCAGATGGGTGCACGTCCGAAGGTCGAAGACTTCGAGCGTTCCCTCGTCCTCTCCCGCAAGAAAAAGGCGATTGCCTGTCACGTCGGCAGCGAAATGATCGAAGTCCCCGCTGTAGCCCGGCAACTCGGCGCGTCCGCTCGGTTTGAGGACCGGCGAAGCCGTGATTGCGCTGTTGATCACGGCGGGCTCGATCGTCGCTGCCGCGACCGCGCAGGGCATGCCGCCAAGAACCATACTGCTGGTCAGTGCCGCGAGGGACAGCATCGAAGTACGCACGCGCATGGCAGTGCTCCCAAAAGCAATAAAAGATGAGACGGCGCAGGCCGCGATGTCACATGCCGCCAGTGCCGGCCGGCGCGGCAGGCTGCGCGCCCATGACTGAGCTGGAGCAGCTCGAAGACATTCGAGCTTGCCGCGACTCGGCGAGGCAAGCGCACGGATCGCGAGCACACCTAGCGCACAGGCTCGAATAGCGCATTGAAGCTCGGAATCTGCTTTTGCAGACTGTCGCGCAATGCGGTTCCGGCCATGAAGAAGTCTTTTTCGCCTTTGCCATACTGGCCGTCGTTCTTGTACGCGGCCACGAGCAGACCGATGTTCTGGCCAGCCGCGTCGCGCAGCGGCATCATCATGACGAACTTCTTGACGGTATCGTTCGACCGGTGCCAGCGCGGGTCCACGATGGTAATGCCTTTTGTGATGATGTCGATGTCGTCAGGATCGTCGGGGTTGCCGATCCGATCCAGGTAGGAGCCGGCAAACATGGTGTAGGTACCGGCGGCGGCGCCGGGCGGAACGCCATGGAAGGTGACGCTGAGAAGTTCGGGATGGCTCGCCATGATGTGCTCGGACAGCACCTGCGCGAAAATCTTCGTGTTCGGCGGCGTCCAGTTCTTCGACTTTTGCGGCGCAGCGACGGCCGCCGTTTGCGCGGTACACAGCACGGTTGCCGACGACAGCACGGTCAGCGTTGCGGCGAGTGCGATTCGGGTCAAAACTTTCATAGTCTCCTCTCTTGCCCGGCGGGCGATATGGAACGGGTTACGGACCAATCTACTTTCGACACCTTGAACGGAGGTGAACGCCGCCTGAATCTTCATTGAGGCAAGGCGCGACACACGCCCAATGCTGTCGTGCGAGCGGCGCGCCGCTCCCACGCCTCGGATGGCGGGCGCTAGCGCAGGCGGCTGAGCGCCACGTCGACGAAGCTATTTGTATAGGTCTGCTCGGGCTTAACCGAACGATAGGAAGGCTTGAACTCCGCGAGAACGCGCCATTCGTTTTCAGCGCCGTCAGGCGGCATCCTGCCGTCGGTCGCGAACATGGGCTTCGCTTCCTTTAATACCTTGAGATACGCGGCCCGGTCCCGCCCACTGATCTCGACAGGAACGATCGCTGCAATTTCTTCTGCGCTATGCGTGTTGATATATCGAAGCGTGCGAACGAATGCGTCAGCCAGATGCTGCGCGATCTCCGGGTGTGTCTTCGCGCGTTCACGCGTCATATATACGGTGCTGGACGGGAACAGCACGCCGAAGTTTTTCTTCGTTCCTTCGACAGTGGTGAGGTCCGCAAACGTGGTGGCGACGCCTTGCGCCTCATAAAAATCGCCGTCTGGCGTGGGTGCGACGACGAAATCCGCCGTTCCGTTGCGCAACGCCTCGGTATTGCTGGTCTTGCCGTCGGTGCCGAGACGCGTGTAGTCGGTGATGCGGTTGCCGCCCGAGAGCACGAGATAGTTGGCCACCGTGCTCTTGGACGAACCGGCGCCTCCGGCGATGAAGCGGCTGCCCTTCAGGTCCGCGAGGGTCTTGTATCTTTCTTTCGACGCATTTGCGACCAGAACCTTCGCGCCCGGCGTGACACCCAACGTGACGATTGCTTCCGTCGCGTTGCCCTGCGACTGGTTCACGATGTTGTGATGGTAGTACGCCATCACCGCATCGACACGGCCGTCGGCGAGCATCTCTGCATGCGGCGTGTCGTCCCGCGTATTCATCACCGTGACGGTCATCTCCTTGTCGCTCAGGTAGCCCAGGCGCTCGGCGAGCACCACCGGAAAGTTGCGGATCGCCTTGATCTCGTCGACCAGCAGCACGATGCGGTGCGGGGTGTCGCCGGCATTAGATGTAGCGGGTTCGGCATGCAACGCGTGGCCGAACGCCACGATGACCGGTAACAAGACAATCGCGAGACTTTTCATGTCGCCCTCGACAGGTTGAAGAACTACGAGACAGGAAGCTACCGTGCGGACCTGAACCGCGACTGAACGGCACATGAACGCAAGCTGACGTTGGCCCGTCACGGACCCTGCAGCGGATCGGCAATGACCACTTGCTCTTCCTCGCGCACGTTTTTCTTGTTGTCGCTGATGGCTTTCCACGCGGCATTGCTCTTCAGGTTTTCGCGGACTTTCGCGACCACTGCGTTGCGAGCCGCGAGTGCCGCTTCGTTCCTGTATTCGAGGATAACCAGCGTGGACCACGGACGGCCTGCGGGAAAGTCGCTGACATAGAGCGCGTAGCGCGACAGGACGCCCTCGCCCATCCAGCCGTTGAATTGCGGTATCACGTAACCGTCGGCGTATTTCAGGTAGTCGTCCGCCGATACCAGCGTCTTGTACGGGATCACCACAAAGACGGCGTCGCTGGATGCATCCCTGGTGCTGCCGGCGCGCATCAGGTCGACGGGCGCGGTGTGAATCGCGGTCGTCAACGCTAGTGCCCTCGCCGACAGGGCCGCCGGATGCCTTTGCTCCATCTGCTTCCAGTGCGCAACTTCCGACGCGTTGGAAAAGGTCAGCAGCGCCATCGCGTCCCAGTTACCGTCGTCAGCGAAGCGGCTGAACAGCACGCGATAACGCGTGATGTGCCCTTCTTCCTGCCAACGCCTCAACCGCGGCACGGTGACCCGCACGAGTTCGTGACGTAATGCCGGCCGGTTAGCTGGTGCCGTGTGATAGGTGATGATGAGCGAAAGCGAGTCCCCCGACTGCCCGGTCCCGCTATCGCCAGCCTGCGCGCCGGACGCCATGCACAGCGCGACCGGGATAAGGAAAAGCCACGGCATCAATCTGTTCGTCATGGTGTCTCTCCGCAAAGGTTTAAAGATCGAGGACCAGCAACGCGCCTCTCGCCCGGGAACAGCATGGCGCGAAGCGATCGTTCCTGGCACGTTCCTCCGGCGTCAGGCACAGGTCGCGATGATCGATCTCGCCTTCAATCACCCGTGTGACGCACGTCCCGCAGACGCCCTGCGTGCACGACGTCGGAATGGCAACGCCCGATCCCGATAACGCTTGCACGACCGACTCGGTCTCTGCCACGCGATAGACTTTGCCGGTGCTCGCGATCCTCACGTCGAATGCGGCCGCAGCCTCCGGCGCGTACGCGCCGGCAGAAAAATGCTCGCGGTGGATGAACTCATCCGGCCATCCTTTCTGCGTTGCAGTGTCGATCGCGCGGTCCATGAAGCCGTCGGGACCGCAGACATAGAGGTGCGTGCCCGGCGGCTGGCAATCGAGAATGGCCGGCAGATCGAGCCGCTGCGCGGCAGGACCATCGCTGAAGTGATACGACACGCGGCTGGCGTACGCGGATCGGGCGATACGCTCGATGAAGGCAGTACGCTCGGCTGAGCGGTTGCAGTAATGCATCTCGAAGTCGGCACCGATGCTGGCCAGCCGCTCAGCCATGCAGATGATCGGCGTGATGCCGATGCCGCCTGCCAGAAGGAGCGAGCGCGGCGCCGATCGCTCCAGACCGAAATGGTTTCGCGGCTCGCTGATCTCGATGAAATCGCCCACCTCGATGTCGTCATGGATCGCCGCCGACCCACCCCGCGATACCGGCACGCGCAGCACACAGATCACATAGCGATGCCTCTCGCGCGGGTCGTTGCACAGCGAATACTGGCGCACGAGGCCATTGCGCAGATAGACATCAATGTGCGCGCCGGCGTCGAAAGGAAGCACTGGCTTGCCCGAGGGCGCAACGAGCGTCAACGTGCAGATGCCGGCGGCCTCGACGTCCTTGCTTGCGACCTGCACGGTCAAGCGTCCATATCGATAGCTCATCTTGCGGTTGCGGCGAATGCATCGGCTGATGCCTGTGTAGGCGAGAACCGGCAGACACAGCGCGCCGAACAGCAATATCAGTTGTCCGAACAGACCGCCGACCCGCCCGGTATGCCAGGAAAGCGCCCAGAAATACACCTTGTTTCCGAGGCTGCTGTCGGCATACGGCGTGAATTCTAGCGGCTTGCCCGTGTAGGCATCGAGGAATAGCATCGTGCGTGCGTTGGCGTGCGGCGCGTCATGCGCGATCAGATAGATTTCGACCGGGTCGCGCGCGCGCCTGGGAAAATGCAGCAACGCCTCGGACGGCTGCGGCACGAGCGCCTGTGCGATCTGCCAGGATGCCTCCATCGGCAAACGCTTTGCTCCAGTCGGAGGTGCGGATCTGTGCTCCTTGACGGGCTCCTGCGAGCCGGTCAGCACGTAAATGGCGTGTGCGTACCAGTCGAATGCCTGCGGCAGGCCGGTGAGCGCGCTGACCAGCACGATGGCACTCGCGTATAGGCCAACGGTCTTGTGCAGGCTCAGCGTGCGCGCCGCGCCTGTCAGTCGCCCGTCGAACCTCACGGCGTGCTTCCACGCGCGCAGCCGGGACGGCCACCACATGAAGAGCCCGCCCACAACGAGCACGATCGAAAAGACGATCGCGCCCGTGCCGGTTATCAGGCTGCCGTGCGGCATGAAGCGGAATCGATGGACCTGCTCGATGAAGCCGAGCACGCCGCCGTAGCGCGCCCGCACGCCGAGAACTACGCCCGTGCACGGGTTGAGATAGACGAAGGTCTGGTCCGTGAAGCGAACCTGTGCCGCGGGTATTCTCGCGGCGCTGGGGTCGCCGGCAAGCAGTCGGACATAGTCCAGTGAGGCGTGCGGGCGCACTGCGATCGAATTAGCGGCAAGTGTGTCGAGCGGCACGCGCGCGACACACGCCGGCACCGTGAGCAAGTCCGGATTGAGCACGGGTTCAAGCTGCGGGCGAAACACGATCGCCGCGCCGGTGAGGCCGATCAGGGCCATCAGCAGGCCAACGCTCAGACCTGCCCAGCGGTGGCACCGAAGGACGATCGTACGAAATGTGAGGTTCATCGTCTTTCCCTTGAGAGCCATCGTCAGAAATCGAATTTCGCGTTAAGCCTGATGCTGCGGTCCATGCCCGTTCCCAGCGTGCCCGTCTGCACCGAGTTCCAGTAACGCCGGTTGGTCAGGTTGTCGACACTCAGCAGGAACGAGGCGCGATGCCCGCCGATCACCGTGGAATAAGCCGCCCCGGCAGACAGCAGCACATAGCCGGGGATATAGCCTTGGTCCTGCGGATTCACAGGCCGCTGCGTGACGAACGACGCGCCGAGCGTCAACGCAAGCCCAGGGACATACGACGGCCGGTGCGTCACCGACACGTTGCCGATCCACCGCGGTGTGTTCTCGGGAGTCAAGCCCTTGATCGTCATGTCGGAGTCGGGGTTCTGTACGGCTCTGAGCCACTGCACGGCGGCGGTCACGCTCCACTGACGGCCGAAGTCTTTCGTCACGACGGTCTCGAAGCCCCGGTACTTGATCGTTCCGTCGTTCGAGAAAACTTTGGTCGCCGAGTTGGTCACGGCATTCACGCGGTCGATGATGAAGTACGACGCCGTGATCGACAGCCCGTCAAAGTACGAGTCGCGGATGCCGATCTCCTTCTGCGTGGAGACAGCGGGCGCAAGGATCTGATACGCGTTGACTGCATTGACAGGCGCGACGCCGCCGTCTTCGAGACCCTTCATGTAGCTGGCAAACAGCGTTGTGGTCGGCAGGACGTTGTAGAGAATGCCGGCTGCCGGCAACGGCAGATAGGTTCCCTGCGACTCCCGTCCGTCGCTCGACACGGAGCGCGTCTCCCGAAAGCCGATGAGCACCTTCCATTTTTGCCCGATGCCGATGTTGTCGTATGCATAGAGCCCGCTGTCGCTGCTCGTTTGCAGCGGCAAGGAAGTTGAAGGTCTGGTCGGCACCGGCGCTGGCAGTGGAACCGGGTCGTAGATGTTGATCGGCTGCGGCAGGACGATGGAGTTTTGCGCGGGCGTTTCGGCATCGCGTTCGCTGCGGGAGACACCAAGCGTCAGGTCATGCTTGAATGGACCTGTTGCAAACTTGCCGAGCAACTCGGCCCGCTCGAACCGGTTGATGTAGTTCTGCGTCACGGTATTGACCGTTTCCACGCCGCCGGCCCCGGTCGAGACGTTGTAGCCGGCGATGCGCCCCGTGAGGCGCGAGCGGTCCGCATACGAACGGCCGACCTCGACGAGCGCTTTCCAGCTCTCGTTGATGACGTAGTCGACACGTCCCTGCACGTTGGTGGTCGTCGGCGTGTACAGCGCCCATGGCCCCGAGAGCAGGTTCCTCGGATCCGGCACGCGTGGCACCGGCACGTGGCCGTTGACGACCGCCGGCAAATTGATGGAGGCCTGCTCGACCACTTCCTTCCGGTATTGCTCGAAGTCGAACTGGAAGCTCAGCCGGTCCGTGATGCGCCAGTCCGCGCCGAGACTCGCGAACCAGCCATGCCCGTTTCCGCCGTGCACGCCGTTCTCAAGATGCGCACCGGAGAGGTTGGCGCGCAGCCCGAACTGCTTCTCGCTGCCGAAGCGCCGGCCAATGTCGATGCCGGCTCCATATTGCCCGAACGAGTTGCCCGAGAGGATCAGTGAAGTCACATCGCGCTGGGTGGCGCGCTTGGTCACTAGATTGATGATGCCGGCCGGGCTCGCGACACCGAACATCAGTGCATTCGCGCCCTTGAGCGTCTCGATGCGCGCCTTGTCGTCGGTCGGCGTGGTCACGACGCCGGCAATCGGCAAACCGCCGTTCAGGCGGTAGTTCGAAAACAGGTTGAGCTTGATGCCGCGAATGCTCTGCGCATCCGCGGGGCTGCCTTTCGAATTCGTCGGCGCGACGCCGGCCTGGTTCTTGACTGCGTCCGACAATCCGTCCTGTGAGCCCTGAAGCGCGGCACTCGACACTTCCTGCTTGGTCATCGGAAGCGACTCTTTGTTGCCCAGCGCCGACTTGTCGAGTTCGGCCGCGACGGTCGCCGCCACCGGCGCCACGACGCCCGGCTCGAACAGTTTCGCGCTATTCGGAATGCGCGCGCGCAACGCGTCGCGCACGGCTTCGGCCCGCTGTTGCAGCACAGACTGGCTCGCGGTCTTCGAGTACGGAAAGATTACGCCCAGCGCACCGATGATGTTGCCGCTCGAGTCCTGCAAAGGCAATTTGACCTCGAAGCGGTCCTTCTCCCGGTTGACCTCGAGGCTCGTCTTGCCGGTGGTGATCACCTCCATGTCATTCTCATCCGCCGGCTTCCCGATGCGGCCAATGTTGGACGCGATGATCGGATAGTCCGTTCCGCCGCCAGGCGGTTTCACGTGCATGGCGAGCACTGCCACAGCGGGGTACTTCGCCAACGTCTCGTCGACCAGGGTTTGCGCGTATGTATTGAGCGGGATGCGCGGATCGACGCGCACCGGCTCAAACAGATTGTCCGCATGCGCGATGCGGCGGCTGATTTCATCGCGCACTTGCGCAGCCGTCCTGATCAGCGCGAACTTGTCGAAGCCCGAGCCCGCCGGATACGGAAACGTCATCTCCACCACACCGATGATGGCGCCATGCGCGTCGAATAGCGGCACATGCGCTTCGACGTTCTGCTTGCCTGCCTCATTCACTTCGACGAACGGCTCGCCGGACTTGAACACGGCCAGGTCGTCCTGATCCGTCGGCTTGCCGATTCGCTGCTGGGACTTAGCGGCGATGATAAGACTCTGCGCGCTGCCTGGCAGCCTCGCGTGCAGGTCCAATTCGATCAGTTCGGGATGCCTCGCCACGGTGATGTCCACCAGTTCCTGTGCAAAGCTTTTCTCCTGCGCCTGCCTGCTCATACCCTGCGCATCGCTTGCCGGTACCGTTTGCGTCTGAGCGAAGAGCGCTGTGGGCAACGCAGCCGCGACCGCCAGTGCAAGCACGGATTGGGTGAACATGTCTCCTCCATTCCTTCTCGCCCCTCGCTTGATTTCTCGGGAGGTGTCTTGTGCGATGCGTTTCTCGTTTCCTTCCACGTGCTCCGGCCGTGACGGTTCCGGCCTGTCGAGACTGAAGCGAGTCTTTTGCTAGTGATGCCGCGCCCGCGTGGCGTCGGCAGAATCACCCGAGTGACGGGAGCGACGGCCATTGGCGCTGCCGCTTCCGGACGGATCCAGTCATCAATCGATGTTGTCGAGCCTAGCCAGTTCTTCGCGCACAACCGTCGGCGTCAGCGGAATGTAGACGCCCTCCTTCGCAACGACATCCTGGCCCTGGTGGCTGAGCACCAGCTTCAGAAACTCCTTGATCTTGGGCTCGAGCGGCTGGCCTGGCTTCTTGTTGACAAAGATATATACGTAGCGCGAGAGCGGATACGTGTGCGTGTAGACGTTTCCGAGCGTTGGGGCAACGAACGGACCGCCTTCGTTCGCCGCGAGCGGCACGACTTTTACGTTCGGCGTCACGTTCGCGAGCAGCGCGTAAGTCAACCCGCCGGGATGCGTGGCCATGTCTTCCGCCGCCACGGTGAACGCGTGTGTGAAGCCCTTACCTTTGACGAACTGGATGTTGTCCTTGTACTCGCCCCCTTCCAGCACATTGAGCTTCAGAAAATATTCGATGCCGTTGACCGGCTTCAGGCCATATAAATGGATTGGACGGTCGGCCCATTCGCCGCCCAGGCCGAGGTCGCCCCAGCGTGTAATGTCGGCATGGCCGCGGTTGCGCGTCTTCGAGTAGATGGCGTCGAGTTGCGCCATCGTCAGGCCCTTGATGGGGTTGTCCTTGTCGACCAGCACCACGGACGTCGCCGTCTTGCCGAGCGAACCCACGCTGCCTGTTGCCACGCGAATCGCCATCGGCTTGTAACCGAACTTGTCAACGAAGCCTTTTTCTTCGGCCGGCAGCAGTTCGCGCCCGACCGGTGCGAGATCGGCTTTGCCGTCTGTCAAAGCCGGGCCGCCGGATCCGGACGCCTTCGCTTCCATCGTCAGGCTCAGTCGCGGATAGGCCTTCCTGTACAACTTCATCCAGCCCAACGTGATTTCGTCCATCACGTCCGCGCCCACCAGACGCAGTTCCTCCTCGGGCTCCGAATGCACTTCGCCCGGCCGCCATTCGGGAATGGAAGGATCGACCTTGATATGATGTTCCACCGCCGCATACTTCAGCGCAAATGCCTGCGACGACGTAAGAGCGTTCACCACAGTCAGCCCAGCGACAGCGACGACCGAAGTCACCGCCGCTTTGCGCAATGCACCCGCCCGCTTCCCTTGTTTCATGGATGTCTCCTGATCGCATCAACAAATGGCTCTTCTTTCGAAGGCCCGGCCCTCGAGGGCTTCTTTGTGGTGAGCGCTGCGCTCCTGCTGCGAGCCGTCCGTGGCGACAATCATACGATTCTTGCGCCAGTGCTCATCATGCCGTCGAGATACTCTTATCTAGGCCTTATGGTGACGGACGACGTTAAACCAAACCTGAAAGTTCACTAAAAGCGTATACAGGTGCGCTCAATGTCGTCGTGCGGGTCGTCAGCTGAGAGGTTAGCGGGCCGGTTCGAACAGTGCCGCCAGCGACGGAGTCTTCGAGGCCATTTCGTCACGCATGAGTTCAGCGTTGTGCAAGACGAGCGCATTGCTGCTTCCTGCTGGCAGCCGCCAGGTCGACCCGACCACACCGATTGACAGGCCGTTCGCATCGCGCATGACCAGTTCCACCGAGATGTCGCCCGTCTTCGTCATCTCGATACGCGGCTCTCCTGTGTGCAGAACCGACAGGTCGTCGGCGTCGGCTTTCTTGCCGATGTGGCCGATGTTCGATGCGATGATGATGTTGTCCGCGGACGCGGGCGGAGTGACATGCAGAGCCAGAACTGTCAACTCCGGGTGGGACACCAGGGTTGTGTCGATCAAGGTCTGCGCGTAGGTGGGACCGGGTGTTTGGGCCGATGCGGAACCCACCAGCAACAGCGCAGTTGCAGCGCGCAATATGATATCCATCGAACATTCCTCGTTAACGTGCCGCGCGCTTTGTCCAGCGCACGGCAGCGGGCGCATCGCATCCCAGCGGGAAGGGAAACTCAATTAGCAATCAGCGCGCGCGAGTTCTCAACCTGCTTTGCCCTGAGTGGCACGTACATCGCGTGGTCAATGACCGACTGCTGACCTTCTTTGCTCAGGACATAACGCAGGAATTCGGCGAGCACGGGATCAAGCGGCTTGCCGGGCGCCTTGTTGGTGTTGAAATAGATCAGGCGGCTAAGCGGATAGGCGGCGAGCGCGACGTTCTCATAGGTCGGCGCCATGAACGGCCCGCTGGCCGTTTCCGAGAGGGGCAGAACCTTCACGGCTGCATCGATATACGCGATGCCCGCGTATCCGATCGCGTATCGGTCGTCGGCGACATGCTTCGCCAGGGGAAACACCAGCTTGTCATAGTGAATATCGTCGCGCCATTCTCCGCGTTTGCCGTCGACGCTCAGAACTCTCTGGCGCACGAATTCCTCGAAGCCGTTCCAAGGCGCGATTGCGTAGACGTGAACCGGCTTGTCTGCCCATTCCCCCGTGAGCCCGAGGTCGCCCCAGGTCCTGAGAGCCTTTCCGCCTCGCAAATGGCTGCTTGAGAAGAGTCCGTCAATCTGCGCATAGGTCAACGTCTGCAGCGGATTGCCCTTGTTGACAAAAAACGCGATTGCATCCAGGAACCCGAAATGCCGATACGACCCACCGGAGATTGGCACGCTCAACGGCGCGTAGCCGAACTGCGCCTTGAAGTCCGTCACATCCTCCGGTTTCAGTTCGCGCGACACGAAGACAAAATCGAGCTTTTGCTTGACCAGCTCTTTCGCGCCCAGGCTGCCGGCATACGGCGGCGTTATCTGGATATCGACGTCGGGGTAGTACTGCCGAAAGCCAGCAATCCAGCGCTTTACAAGCGCCGGCAGAACGTCGGAAGCCGCGCCCTTGAAGGTGCCGGAGAGCTTGATGTCGGTACGCGGGCGATAGCTGGGAAGCGCGGCGTCGAGCGTGGGTTGCAGCACCTCCGGTTCGACCAGCGCGCGGCCCACCTTCACGCCTTCATCCGCCTGTTCTTTCGTCTGCGGGGTGACCGACGGGAGAGCCGGTACGATCCATTCAACCATGGGCGCCTGACTCTCGCCGATGGTGCCAGCCGTCGCGCCGTCCGAGACGAGTAGCGCCGCAATCGAAACAACTACCGCGAGCGGCGGGCGCTGTGACCGGGCTAACCACTGCCCTGTGCGGGCGGCGGGGCGTTGTGGTGCATAATGTAATGCGGAATTTTGCATGTGCGTCTCCTCGTATTGACGGCGTTGAAACGCCGCTTCTTCCAGCGATTACGGTCGCAAAGACCATCGCGCGTTGATGTATTCGACGCACATAAACCCGGAGTATTCACACTATGCCGCAATGCTAAAACGAATCTGAATGGTTCGTGAATTCCGTCAATGCCGTATGACAGATCTTTCGTGCGCAGGTAGTATGCAGTCACCTCTCGCGCCTATAGGCGGATTCGGATCGGGCGTTCTCCCAGCGTCTACACAAACAAAGTACAAGCCGAGCCCGACCATGCAAGTTACGAATTACTGTTTTGCACTCCTTGTGCTCCCGATCCGATTTTCCATCAGCTTCCGTCGACCCTCGGGCCGGAAGGGCGATTTGACGTCTGCCTGTTCCGCAGCTGTTGGCTGGGGCCAGTGCTGGATTGGGGCAGTAATTTGCATGGGTTGCCCTTCGCGGTACAAGCCCGGTGACACATTGTGCTCGCAGGAGCAAGTGCATCCCGGGCGCTTCATTGATCAGTAATGGATGTTCACGCGACGAATTGCACCTTTGTCTGAACAGTGCGCGTGGCGTTGTTGCATAAATCGGGTTTGAAGACAAAGGCGGTCGTGTGATCTTGAATTCAGGCAATGCGAGCGGATTGCG